>JAHELX010000250.1 GCA_024643945.1 Anaerolineales bacterium | reverse complement strand
AGATCAACGCCAAGAAATCGGGGGGCGAGACTACGACTCCCTTCTACGTGGCGATGGCCGCCTCCTTTGCCCAGGCGTATCGCCTCAACCAGCCCCGCCCTTCCGACACCATCCGCCTGGCCCTCTTCGACGAAGCTTTTGGCAAAATGGACACCGCCCGCACGGCCAGTGCCCTGCAATTCATGGTGGACAACCGTCTCCAGGTTCTCCTGGCCACCCCACCCGACAAGGCGGCCGGGCTGCTACCCCACGTCGACTCGGTGCGCACCGTCGTCCGCCAGAACAACCACGCTTTTGTCATCGAGATTGACAAGGCGGAGATGATGAAGGAGTTGGAAGGCGGATGAACACGCAAACGACTGTGCCTTTCACCCCCGCCCCCGATGTTGCGGTTATTCTCCATCATCTGCTTGGCGTGTATGAACGGCGCGACGGCGCACCCAAGCAGGTGGTTCGGGTCAAAATGGATGACATTGGCAAAAACTTGCCTGGCTATAACAGCCAGACCGACCCGCTGCCGCGGGTTACCGCCAACGAACAGTTGGAAGAACTGGCTCAGCGCGGCTGGGTCTGTCTCACCTGGCAGCCGGGACAGAGCGGCCATCTCCTGGATGCGGTGGCGTTGGAGCCGACTCAGGCCGAACCGCTCTATGCCTTGTTGAGGCGCCAGCCGCTGGCCGAGCGACGTCGCCACCTGCGTGATCTGCTGCTGGCCGACCGCTTCCGGCTCGAGGGCTGGCGCAAACGAGGCGTGCAACATAGTCTGGATCAACTCAAGGCCCATAAATCGCCCGCTCCCTTCAGCCTGACTGACGAGGATTGGAATCGAGATTTGCTGACCGCTCTCATCAACCTTCCCGATGAAGAGGCGAGGGAAGAGATTCCCTATCGCGTTTTTAGCGTGCGGGTCTTTAACGATAGCAAGCGTTTCGACGCGCTGAAGGAAACAATCGCCCGGCTGGCTCGCCGTCACCGGCCCGCCTGGCGAGGCCTGTCTACCCAGGAGACGTTGCGCGAGTTAGGCCTGGTCGCCAATCCCGGCCATCTTTACCTCTACGGTCCCTGGCAACTCGTTGACGATCACGGGCAGGTGATCTCCCTGACCGGCTTCTACCCTTCCGTTGGCATTCCTGCGGCGCTGGCCGGGCACGTACAGCGCGTGAGTGTGGACGCATCTCGCATCGTCTGCGTTGAAAACCTGGCTTCGTTTTACGAGCTCATCCGGCATGAGGGGCAAGGGATGGCCGCCCTGTGTCTATGGGGTAACCCATCCCCTGCTGCCCGCCACCTGCTGCGCTGCCTGGCCCAGGACTTGCCCCCGCATATCCCCTTGCTCCTGTGGGCCGATATCGATTATGGTGGACTCAGCATATTGGCCCAACTGCGCCGCCAGGTCTCAATTGGTTTTGCCCCCTATCGCATGGACCAGGCTACCCTGGAGGCCCATGCGCGCTGGGCCCATCCCCTCTCGACCCGCGACGAGCGCAACCTGAGCCGCCTGCGTCGTCATCCCGCCCTGACGGATATGGCGCCCCTGATCGACCACATGCTGCTGCAGGGGCTCAAGTTGGAACAGGAAGCGGTCACTTTAGCCGCGCCACCTATCCCAGATCCGAGAGGGTTAGGGCATACCTAGCTTATCCCAGGATCTCCGCCACCACCCTTTCCAGCGTTCGTTCATTCCTCCGCGCGCAGCTCGGGGTCGGACAGCAGGCGGTCCAACTCGGCCAATTCCGTCTCCCGCCCTACGAAAGGAGTGGTCTGGGAAGTCAAGTTGTGTAGGGGATCAGTAGAGGGGGGGAGAGGAGGGGCCGGAAGGTCAGGCTCAACTGGCGCCAGCTCGCCCTGGCGGATGCGCTCGTAGAGGGCGGTCGTCTCCGGGGCCGGTTCCACACCCAGTTCGCCGGCCAACACGCGGCAGCAGATCCCGTACTGGGCCAGGGCGGCGCCCCGCTGTCCGCCCCAGGCCAGTGCCCGCATCAATTGCCGGTGGGCCTCTTCGCGCCACGGCTCCAGCGCCAACTGGCGTTGGGCATAGCGTGCCGCCCGCTCGTAGGCACCCTGGCTCTCGTAATGAAGGGTCAGCGTGTACAGGGTGTCCAGGGCCTGGCGATGCAACTGCTCTCGCTTGAACAGAGCCCACTCTTCAAACAACTGGCTGTCGGCCAGAAAAAGGCCTTGAAGAAACTCGCCCCAGTACAGGCTGGCTGCCTCGCGCAGCCGCTCGACGCAGGCCGGGCAACTGGACATATTAGGGTGGATATGGGTGGCACAGGCCGCCAGCAGGCACTCAAAGCGAGCCATGTCCAGCTCGGCTGCGGCGGCATTGAATTGGACGCTCTTAGCGGTGATCCGTAAGAAGGGCGGGGAAGCGTGGTAATCGTCAATGGCCCGGCGCAGGCGGACTAATGTTTGGCTCAAATTCCGGCGGGCCGTCGCCTCGGGTCGATCCGGCCAGAGCAAAGCGGCCAGCGTCTCGCGCCGGTGGGGGCGATCCGCTTCCACGGCCAGGTAAGCCAAGAGCGCCCGCGCCCGGTCTGTAGCGAAGGTCGCGGTCTGATTGTCCAACGTGACCTGAAAAGGGCCTAAGAATGACAATGATAGACGCACGGGTACGCAGCCCTTTGCACATCTGGATCTGCCCTCCATTAGGGAAATGAGGAGTGGAGGCCGACACACTTGATCGGCCGTGCGGGAAGAGATGAGAAGGCAATCTGATTTTACATTATAGCATGGCGTGTTGAGTTGTGCAATACTTTTACCGTAAAAATCTATATTTAAGACCTATTTTGTCATATTTTTGTCATAGCTAATTGCTATAATTGAGAGAAGGTAAATGAAGATGTCAGAAGAACGCAAAGCCAAAATCGAGCCCACTACTGAGGGGTGCTCCCATAGGGGACAGATTCAGGACGTCACGCCCAGCGCCCAGGGCTGCGAGGATTGCTTGAAGACCGGGGATACATGGGTCCATCTGCGTCTGTGCCTGATCTGCGGTCACGTGGGTTGCTGTGATAATTCCAAGAACAAGCACGCCACCCAGCACTTCCACGACAGCGGACATCCGCTCATCCAATCTTTCGAACCGGGTGAGGATTGGATATGGTGCTACGTGGACGAAGTCGGGGTCGTGCTGTGACATCTGTGATCAACGCCAAAGGTAAACGGAATATGCACTGCGAAGGTGTTGCGTGGTGCGTGCTCCGTTAAGCCAGCCAGTTAGGTTTTAAAGGGTCTTCCGAGAAAACTCTAGGAAGATCTCTCGGAAAATGCCGTTCGCACCTGATTCACGAAAGGAGAATATCCAATGTCAGAACAAAACAAAGCCATCGTCCGCCGTTTCTTCGAGGAAGTCTGGAACCAGCGCAACCCGGACGCCATTGACGAGATTCTCGCTGCGGACTACGTCAACCACAGCGCTCTTCCCGGAATACCGTCTGGCCGTGAGGGCGAAAAACAACTCACCGCTATGTACCAGGCCGCCTTCCCCGGCCAGGTGACAATTGAGGATCAAATCGCCGAAGGGGACAGGGTCGTGACCCGTTGGTCAGGGCACAGCACGCACCAGGGTGAATTCATGGGCATCCCTCCCACCGGCAAGGCGGTGACGGTGACGGGCATCACCATCGATCGCGTCGCTGGCGGCAAGATCGTGGAAAGCTGGTTGGAATCTGACCAGTTGGGCATGATGCAACAACTCGGCGTCGTCCCCTCATAGATCGTCACTTAAAACACGCACCTACTCCCGATCGCGTGAATTGTGTCTAAGCGTGTCTTAGTCAACTACAATCGATTTAGACCTGTCGCCAATGGGCATACCAGTTGTCCCAACCACTGGCAAGAGCGGTAAGTTACCAGTCGAGCCGCAGATCTCACATTCAAAGGGGACAAAGTTGTCCGGATTCATGCTGATACGCCGGCTGGCGGTGGGGTGCTGGGGCTTCTGCAACAACTTGGCGTCGAGATGCCAGCACCGCCGAGATAACTGGCTGATTGATAACCCAACTACTCTCGACACGCAGATGACCAGGAACTCGGTGGTTTAAGGCTACCGAGTTCCTGGCCAGACGAGTCATTGGGTTTCACGTTGTTCAACCTAATCCAAATCGATTGAAATTGGACATTTGCTGAATTGCGGAACTGTGCAGATTCATGCAGGTGTTTAGGAATCAGGTGTGTGTCCATCTGTGTGAATCTATAGCTTCAGTATGTGAAATTCATCACTATATGAATTTTATCCCCAACGCATGTGGGTGTACCTCCCCGCCGCGGGAAATTTCCGAGAAAATTGGGCGACATGTTGCTCTCACGACTCGGAAATTTCACGTGCGGGTATTATAATTGAAGCATCAACGGAGGAACAGAGCATGAGCCAACGACGACCGATCGCGTATCCCTACATCCCCAATTCTGTACCCGCCCTAAAGGAGCAAATGCTCCAAGAGGTGGACGCGGAGAGCGTGGAGGATTTCTACCAGGATGTCCCCGAAAATCTCAGATTCAGGGGGAACATGAATCTGCCCAAACCGCTCCTGTCCGAATATGCCTTGAAAAGGCACGTAGAAGGTATCCTGGCCAGGAACAAGACCTGCCAGGAATACCTGAGCTTTTTGGGAGCCGGGTGCTGGCAACACCATGTGCCGGCTGTGTGTGACGAGGTGAACCAGCGCGGTGAGTTTTTGACTGCCTACGCTGGCGAACCTTATGACGATCACGGCCGCTTTCAGGCGCTCTTTGAGTACGCCAGCATGATGGGCGAATTGCTGAATATGGATGTGGTCAATGTCCCAACATATGACGGGTATCAGGCGGCTGCCACGTCGATCCGCATGGCATCACGGATTACAGGCCGGCGCGAGGCACTGATTTGCAAAACTATCAGCCGGGACAAACTATCGAAAATCAGAGACTACTGTAAGCCCGAGATGGCGATCAAGCTGATAGGCTACGACTCCGAGACGGGACAACTGAGCCTCGGGGCCCTCAAGGCTGAAATCTCCTCAGAGACGGCGGCCGTCTACTTTGAGAATCCCTCCTACCTCGGTCTGATCGAGACGCGCGGAGATGAGATCTCCCAGATCGCCCACGATCACGGGGCGATCTGCGTGGTTGGGGTGGATCCGATTTCGTTGGGTATCCTCACGCCACCGGTCGAGTACGGGGGGGACATTGTCTGCGGAGACATCCAGCCGCTGGGCATGCATGTGCAATTTGGGGGCGGTCACGCGGGATTCATCGCGACTCGGGATGAAGAAGCGTATGTGATGGAATACCCTTCCCGCCTGTTTGGCATCGCCCCGACATCGGTTGCAGGGGAGTATGGCTTCGGCGACGTGGCTTACGAGAGGACTTCTTTTGCCGTCCGGGAGGAGGGCAAAGAGTGGGTGGGCACGGCGGCCGCATTGTGGGGCATTACGGCTGGTGTTTACCTGGCGCTTATGGGGCCTCAGGGTATGCTGGACATTGGAGAAGGCATCATGTCACGCTCCCATTACGCAATGGCGCATATGACCAAGATCAAAGGCGTTAAGGCCCCTGTTTTCCGCTCGCCTCACTTCAAAGAGTTTGTCGTCAATTTTGACGGCACGGGCAAGAGAGTTTCTGAAATTAACAAGGCGCTGTTGGCGCGGGGCATCTTCGGCGGAAAAGACTTGACGCAAGAATTTCCAGAGCTGGGCAACAGCGCCCTTTATTGCGTGACCGAAGTCCACACAAAGGATGACATCGACAGGTTGGTGACTGCCCTGAAGGAGACCGTTGAAAAATGACGCAACAAGATATCACCAAGCACAGATTCACAAACGGCGAACCAAACCTGAGGAGGTTTCACCAGGCCAGGTGGGACGAACCGATCATCTTTGAGCTGAGCTGTGAGGGGCAGCGGGGCATCCTGGTGCCTGAGGTGGAAGATGAAATGAGAGACGAGATTGGGGATGTCCTGGCGACCCTGCCCGAAAAGATGCGCAGGAAGCAGCCGCCCAAACTGCCCGAACTATCCCAGCCCCAGGTGTTGAGGCACTACGTACGCCTATCCCAAGAGAACCTGGGCACCGACCTGAACGTTGACGTCGGGCAGGGGACATGCACCATGAAGTACAGTCCCAAGGTCAACGACCAACTGGCCAGAACGCCAAAAATGACCGAGGTTCATCCCTTGCAGGACGAAGAAACGGTTCAGGGCATTCTGGATATCATATATCGATTTGAGCAGATGCTCAAAGAGATTTCGGGCATGGACCGCTTTTCGCTGCAACCTGCTGCCGGGTCGGCAGCGATATACACCAATGTTTCGATCATCCGCGCCTACCACGAGTCTCGTGGGGAGGCGGGGCAGCGGGATGAAGTCATCACCACGATCTTCTCTCATCCTTCGAATGCTGCCTGTGCGCGAACGGCCGGCTTCAAGGTTATCACCCTGTATCCTGACGAGGATGGCTACCCGGACCGGGACGCGCTGAAAGCGGCAGTTTCAGAGCGGACCGCAGCCCTGATGATCACCAACCCGGAAGACACGGGCATCTTCAATCCCAGGATCGAGGAGTTTGTGCAGGTCGTGCACGCAGCAGGCGGCCTGTGCTCCTACGACCAGGCCAACGCCAACGGCATCCTGGGCATCACCAGGGCCAGGGAGGCTGGCTTCGACCTGTGCCACTTCAACCTGCATAAGACCTTCTCATCGCCCCACGGCTGTGGTGGGCCAGGGGGTGGCGCCAGCGGCGTAACCAGGAAACTCGCCAGGTTTCTGCCGGTGCCCGTGATCGAGTTTGATGGCGATAGATATTACCTGGACTATGACAGGCCGGATAGCGTTGGGGTGTTGCGGCCATTCTACGGCTATGCCCCGGTCATCCTGAGAGCCTATGCCTGGGTCATGAGCCTCGGCGCGGAGGGGTTAAAGGAGGTCGCCGAAATCGCGGTGCTCAACAACAACTATCTCTTGAAGAAGATGCTCGAAATCCCAGGAGTAAGCGCACCGTACGCCAAAGGCAAGCGCCGTATCGAGCAGGTCCGCTATAGCTGGGAGGAACTGGCCGGAGAGACGGGCGTTCATTCTGAGGAGATCGGACTTCGGGCGGCGGACTTCGGCGTCCATTATTGGACCAGCCACCATCCCTTCGTCGTTCCCGAGCCGTGCACCCTGGAACCGACCGAGTCGTATTCGAAACATGAGCTGGACGAATATGCGGCGATTCTCGCTCACGTGGCCGACGAGGCACGCACGAACCCTGACCTGGTCAAGACGGCGCCTCATAACAGCACCATTCACAGCATTGACCATACCCCCTTGGACGATCCAGCGCAATGGGCAATGACCTGGAGGGCCTATTTGAGGAAGGTACGTGGAGAGGAAAACTAGAGAGCCAGGCCTGACAGGTATTAGCCAAAACCCGTCATGCCTTTCAAATAGGCTGGGCCTGATCGTCAACCCGGTGGCCGGGATAGGCGGGCGAGTCGGGCTCAAAGGAAGCGATGGGGCCGAGATACAAAAAAAGGCCCTCAAGTTGGGCGCTGTGCCCGAATCGCTCCACCGGGCTATCCAGGCGCTTGAGAGGCTGGAGCCTGTGAAAGGCGAGCTTGAAGTGGTTACCTATCCCGGAGAAATGGGAGAAGATGCGGCCAGAGCGGGTGGTTTTGAGCCCACAGTCATTGGTTGCATCAAGCCGGGTGAGACAACCCCGGATGACACGATCAAGGCCGCCCGGGAAATGCTGCGGTTGAAGGTGAACCTGTTGCTATTTGCCGGTGGCGATGGCACGGCCCGGGATATCTACAACGGTGTTGGAGAACGATTGCCGGTGCTGGGCATTCCGGCGGGAGTCAAGATCCATTCGGCGGTCTTTGCAACCAGCCCGAGCAGCGCAGGAGATGTGGCCGCTTTGTACCTGCAGGGAGGGGTGTCCAGTCTGCGAGAGGCGGAGGTCATGGATATCGACGAGGAAGCCTTTCGACAGGGCGTCGTTTCAGCCAGGTTGTACGGGTACCTCAAGATTCCCTTCGAAAGAAGGCTGGTTCAGAGCGCAAAGATGCCCAGTAGCCCCGGAGAACAGGCGGCCCAGCAGGCGATTGCATACGACGTCGTGAGCAGGATGGAAGGGAGCTTGCTTTACATAATCGGACCAGGAACCACGACCAGTGCCATCGTTTCCAGGTTAGGACTGAGCAAGACGTTAATCGGCGTGGACGTCGTGGCTGATGGAGAACTGGTTGCCGCCGACGTGAACGAATCTCGGCTCCTGGAATTGCTCGAAGGGCGTAAGGCAAAGATCATCCTTACTCCCATCGGCGGCCAGGGC
>JAHELX010000249.1 GCA_024643945.1 Anaerolineales bacterium | reverse complement strand
GGCGATGGTACGCTCACGGATGCCGAGTTCGTCAATCACCTCGCCGATGAGCTTGTGGATGAGACCATGTGTGCAGCCTGGGCAGTAGTGTGTCGGAACGTTGCTGAGCGCTTCTGGTCGCTTGTAAACTACTTGTTCTACCCCTTGCTCTTCCACGTTGTTATCCCCCTCTACATGGACAATGGCGCGCCGACGAACTCACGCAACTCATCCCCCGCATGGTCTTCCCCTTGGGGGGGCTCGTTCAGCCGGTTAGCCAGGGCCAAAATCTGATCCAAGATTTCGTCCGGCAATGGCACGGCGCCTCCCGTGCGCCCGTAAAAGTGAACCGGCACGCGCCCCCGGACTCCCAGCCGGACATCTTCGACCATCTGCCCCGTGCTCATTTCCAGCACCAGGATGGACTTGATTTTACCCTGTAAGAGTTCGTCGAGAGGTGCAAAGGGAAAGGGGAACAAGGTAATCGGCCGCAACAAGCCCGCTCGAACTCCCTGGCGCCTCGCTTCGCGAATGGCCGTCTTAGCGATACGCCCCGTGGTGCCAAAAGCGACGATCAGAAGGTCTGCATCGTCGGTCAGCATCTTCTCGTAGCGTACTTCTTCAGCCCGGATGCGATTGATCTTAGCCTGCAATCTCTTATTGACGTTCTCCAGTGATTCTGCTCCCAGATAAAGGGAGGTGATGATGTTTTTCTTTCGGCCCTTGGCACCTGTGAGAGCCCAATCGGGACGGGTGGTACGTGTTTTCTCCATCGGCGGCAACTCGGCCGGCTCCATCATCTGGCCGATCATGCCATCGCCAGCTACGATGGCAATGGTGCGATACTTCTCAGCCAGGTCGAAGGCGAGTACGGTAAAGTCGATGGCCTCTTGCACCGAACTGGGAGCCAGAACGATGCTGTGAAAGTCGCCGTGACCGGCGCTCTTGGTTAACTGATTATAGTCCGCCTGGGTAGGTTGGATGTTGCCCAGTCCTGGCCCGCCGCGCATAATGTCTATGAGGACGACGGGAACTTCGGAACAGGCGATGTACGATAGGCCCTCTTGCATCAGACTAATGCCGGGTCCGGATGAGGAGGTCATCACCCGCACGCCGGCGCAGGCGGCCCCGTAGACCATATTGATGGCTGCCAGTTCGCTCTCCGCCTGTAAAAAAGTACGCCCCAGTTGGGGCATTCGCAGTGACATATGTTCCAGCAGTTCCGTTTGAGGCGTAATTGGGTAACCAAAATACGCCTGCACCCCAGCTCGAATGGCAGCCTCGGCGATCGCCACGTTGCCTTTCAATAGCTCCTTCGCCATTGATTTCACCTCCCCCTCTATACGACCACTGCCCGCGACGTGCGTGCCGCGAAGGGATCAACAGCCGGCTTGACTTTAACCTGGCGAAAGACGGTGATAATCGCGTCCGGGCACATCATCGCACAAAGAGTGCAACCGGTACAGCGACTCTCTGGATCTACTAACCTGGCTGGCCTGTACCCTTTGGCGTTGTAGTAGTCGGCCATATGGATGAGATCATACGGACAGACAGTGGTGCACAATTCACATCCTTTACACATTTCTTCATCGACTTCAATGTGACCCTTTGCCATGAGTCTCCCCCTGTTTTTCTATTAGCGTAACTACTCAGCCATAAGGTGCCCCCCGTGGGGTTGCGCCTGGTCCAGCCTATAAGGGTGTACCGATTTGTCGGCCCGCATCAGTGGGAGGTACGTGGGTCTCTGCTGTCTTCCTTGAAGAGTTGTATCGGCGCCCCCACCAATCCCTGAAAAGACCCCATACCCTTTGGGTGCTCCCCAACGCGCCTTCACGTTTAGAGTTAACCGGCCGCCGGGCATACTTGCCTTTAGGGACGACGAGATAGTTGTTCCACGGCCCGGCCTGATTGATCTCGTCAATCTCCGGTTTCAGCGCGCGCAACGTATCCTGAAGCTGATCGGTGTCATCCACCGCCAGGACACGCTCAATCTCGCCCATTAACCGGCGGGTGCGGTTGACAAGAGCTTCTAACGCTTCGGCGCTATCTTCTGGGATGAGACCGTGTTTCGCTCTCAGCCGGGCCATTGCCACTGTTGCGTCATAGGTAGTGCGCACGATGTCATCGCGCGTCATCCAGTCTGTTTCATAGTTTAGCACATACTTCCAGGTGGGCGCAAGTAAGGCGCGCCGATGTTCTTCTAACGTACGGAATAGCAGGCGATAGCCAGTTTGCTCCGGTTTATCGAAGGCGATACTACCAGGGGCGAGGAAGGGCACGAGGGGGGCGATAAAAGGTTGCAGCCGGCCGTCGCCGCCGAACCGGGTCAATAAGTCATCACAGTAGGCTACCGTTGCCATCACAGAATCGTGATCCTGACGAGGCAGGCCAATCGTGAGGTGCAGATCGAAGCGTTCGCAGCCTAACGATAGCACATCTGCGATGGTTTGCTCTACAGCCAGGTTACTGTAACTCTTGCCCATCGACTGCCGGACCCGCGCATCGTGCGAGTCCATAGAGATCTGCAGGGCAAAGTGGGGTAAAGCCTTGGCCACGTCTTGCAAAAACTTGCGCGGCATTGGCTGGAATAAGTTGAGGCAGATCGGATCGGGGAAGCCACGCATTGCCTGCAAAAGGCGATAGGCATAATCCATACCGGGGTGGGTGATGTCGAACGGCACATAGATTGAACCAGTATGAGAGCGGCGGAGGTCGTACAGGTCCTGGGCCAGGCGCTCAGGCGACCGGTAGCCAGGCGCCTGGCGCTTGTGGATACGTTGGTAGGTATAGGCTGACCCACCACAGGTAGGACAACTCTTGATACATCCACGAGCCATTGGGCCAACCGCGACAGGATAGTCCTGTTGGTAACTGAAGGACGGGTTGCCGTTAGAACTCAAGTCATCCAGCGAAGCCAGCGGCGGTCCCATCGGGTTCTCTACTACGTGCCCCGAGTGGGTACGCCACGTGAGGCCAGGTACCAAATCGGGAACCCGTCCTAGCGACAGACACTCCATCAAGTGCAGAAGTGGCTCTTCGGTCGAGTCCCCGCGCAGAACATAATCTACCTGGGGGTAATTCATCAGCTCGCGCTGATAGTAGGTGGCTGCGAATCCTCCCAGAATGACCGGCGTTTCGGGATGAAACGTCTTGACAATTTGAGCCACTGCCAGTGATCCCTGGGCGTGCGCCAGCCAGTGGAAATCTATTCCAAAGGCGATGGGATTAAGGGCAGCGATGGCCTCGTCAGCATCAAATTCAGGGTCGTCGAGCATATGCCGGGCCAGGTTCACGATGTGGACGCGATAGCCCGCGTACTCCAGGTAGTCACTGAGTGAACCGTAGCCCAGAGGATGAATCTCAAAAACATAGGGGGCAGGCGCAAAGTCAGCGATGGGGCCGTAGAGAATTGCCTCCTGTCGAAAGTCGTAAACGCTGGGCGGGTGGAGCAGCACCAGGTCGGGTTCAGACATCAAAAAGATCCCTATTCTTCTTCGAGGTGAGAGCCTTGTGCATACTTGTGTTGAATTTGAATGCTCTCATTGAGTTCCGCATTACCTTTGAGTAGTTTGATCAGGTAGTCAAGCAAATCCGTTTCGGTGATAATCCCCACCAGCCTATCTGCACCCTGCACCTGCTGCACGCTACGAGGATATTCCCCCGCCACCACAGGCAAGCCACCGATTTTGTGGTCGCGCATCAACTGGGCGGCGACAACTAAGGGCGCGTTCGCCTCCACTGTCACGGGATTGGCAGTCATCGCGCCCCAAACTTTTACCTGGTCGAGGATCAAATCATCGTACCAGCGCTCACGCAAAACAAAGGGGGAGTTCGTCGCCCGGCGCAGATCCCGATCGGTAACGATGCCTACCAAACGCCCGGATTGCACTACCGGCAGCCGACGGAAGTTGCCTTCAGCCATCCGGTCGCGAGCGAGCCGCAAGGAGTCGTCAGGCACAACGGTGACCGGATCAGGGGTCATTACGTCGGCGACTGTTACCATCGATTATCACTCCCGTTGGTAAACGGCGATCAGCAACAGCAAATACCAGGTGATCTGAATATTTGGAGCTTAGTGTAGCGCTCCCTCATCGACTGCCACTGTCTAAAAATAACCCAATTCACGAGCAGCTCCCGTTAACTCGTCTCGGAATTTGGGATGAGCGATGTTGATAAGTTCCCTGGCCCGCTGGCGCACTGTTTTGCCGTGCAATGAGGCGACGCCGTATTCAGTCACGATGTAATGGACGTCATTGCGGGTCGTCACCACGCCAGCTCCCTGGCTGAGTACGGGTACAATGCGGCTGACATTCTCATTTTTGGCCGTAGAGAGGAAGGCAATAATGGGCTTTCCTCCTTTGGAGCGAGCTGCCCCTCGGATGAAATCTACCTGTCCTCCAACACCACTGTAAAAGCGAGATCCAATGGAATCAGCGCAGACCTGTCCGGTGAGATCTACCTGCAGCGCCGAGTTGATGGCGATCATTTTCTCGTTTTGTGCAATATTAAAGAGGTCGTTCACGTAGTCGGTGGGATGTAGCTCGATGATGGGGTTATTATGCACAAATTCGTAGAGTCGCTGCGAGCCAAACAAAAAGCCGGCAATGACTTTGCCTGGATGGAAGGTTTTGCGCGCGCAGGTGATGACCCCGGCTTCCACCATATCAATGACGCCGTCCGAAAAAAGCTCGGTGTGAACTCCCAGATCTTTGTGGTTCTCCAGGTTCTTTAGCACTGCATCGGGGATGCTGCCGATGCCCATTTGCAATGTCGCGCCGTCGGGGATCATCTCGGCGATGTGCTGCCCCACCCGCATATGAAGTTCCGAGCTACCCCCCTGCGGTGCCTCGGGAAGCGGGTAATCTACTTCGACGATGTGCTGCAGCCGACTGACGTGGATGAAGCAGTCGCCCAGGGTACGGGGCATTTGCCGGTTAATCTCGGCGACAATGAGTCGGGCTGATTCGGCCGCTGGCTTAGTGGTCCCTATTTCCACCCCAAAACTGCAGAAGCCGTGCTCGTCGGGGGGTGACAGAGAGATCAAAGCCACGTCGATCGGCAAAATGCCGTTGCGGAACAAAGCTGGTATTTCGGAGAGAAAGATGGGTGTAAAGTCAGCCCGTCCCTCTTGGACGGCCTGGCGCACATTACGGCCGATGAACAGCGCATTGTGGCGGAAGATGCCCTCGTATTTGGGGTCGGCGTAGGGCGCTTCGGCAAAGGTCAGAAGGTGGGTGATCTCCACGTTACGCAAGGGCGGCTGACTGGTTGTCTGCATAGCTCGCCGCGTAAGCCCATTTATCAACTTCACGGGCACGCCAGCCCCACCGCCGATATAGACACGATCGCCAGATTTAATACAGGCTAAGGCTGCATCGACATCAATAACCTTGCGACGATAGATCACTTCCCAATTCATTCAGGAACTCCAAGCGACAGATCGAGCTCGACCTGACGCCCCAGGCCGGCTGCCACTTCGGGATGCGTTAGCTTGCCTCGATATAGGTTGACGCCTTCAAGTAGCCCCGGTTCACCCTCGAACACATTTGGCAACCCGGAAGCGCCGACAGGCAACAGGTAAGGCAAGGCCGCGTTGGTGAGAGCGTAGCTGGCCGTGCGAGCCACGGTGGCCGTCATGTTCGGTACACAATGGTGAATGATTCCTTCTTCGACAAACGTCTGATCACGCAGAGTGGTTGGACGGCTGGTCTCAACGCAGCCTCCCTGGTCAATGGAGAAGTCTATAATCACCGACCCAGGGCGCATACGGCGCACCATGTCGCGGCTGACCAGTATGGGTGCCCGCCGGCCGGGTGTCAATACACAGCCCAACAGTACGTCCGCGAACTCAACCACCCGGTTTAGGTTATATTCGTTGGAGATCATGGTCGTGATCCGTCCGCCGAACATGTCGTCCAGGTATTGTAGTTTTTTTACATCGCGGTCCAAGATGGTGACCTGAGCTCCCATCCCGACAAATGCGCGCGCCGCATTGGAGCCGAGTACCCCACCCCCAATAATGACAATTGCCGCCGGTGGGACGCCAGGGATGCCGCTAAGCAAAATGCCCCGTCCCCCGCCGTCTCCCAAAGGCGATCTACCCTGCCCCATTCGCAGGTCCCCTTTGGGGGTTTGCAAATGAAGGTGAGTGCTCATCAGCAGTTGGCCGGCGATGACGGGCGTTAAGCGTCCGGCAACTTCACTCATGGGCAACAGCACCGGTCTTAGACCATCTTTCTCTTGAATCATCTCGTAGGCGATAGCAGTGACTTCGCGCTCGACGAGTGCTTCTAACAGATCGGGCGATGCCACGGACAAATGTAGATAGGAGAAGATGACCTGCCCAATGCGAAACAACTCATGTTCCTGGGCGGTCGGGCGAGTTACTTTTATCACCACATCCGCGCGGCCGTACGCTTCCTCCGCCGAATAGACAATCTGAGCGCCCGCCTGGCGGTAATTCTCATCGCTGAAGCCGGCCCCCGCGCCAGCACCTCGTTCCACATAGACGACGTGCCCGGCTCGCGTCAGAGCTAGAACGCCGGCAGGGGTCAGCCCGACCCGCATTTCCAGATCACGAACTTCTTTGGGGACTCCGAACTCCATAACTGTGCCAGCCTCCACTTGACCATGGCCTTCATTCTATAGGGAAAAGAAATCAGGACGCATTTACCTTACTATCAAGTATAGCCAAAGGCATCCCGACCTGGCAGTGACGGATGTCATTGGACTATGGGACAAAACTCATTTGTCAATGCAGCCCAAACTATGCTAGAATTATTTGAAAAACTAAGGAGTGCTTTACAGACTCCTTTTGGCTCCCAACTGTTTGGAAACGTTGGCTCTCTTCTGGGAGCAGAGCCGCTGCGAAGGGTACTATTAGAGGTGATGATGGAGAATAATATCGAACAGATTTTGGCCAGGTATCCCAAAGGTGATCGGGGTTTTTTGATCCCGATTCTTCAGGAGGTACAAGAGTCCTACGGATATATCTCCTCGGATGTAGTGGATGAGATCGGGAGATTCACCAGGGTAAACCCAGGAGAAATCTTCGGCGTTGCCTCATTCTACTCTCAGTTCCGTTTCACCGAGCCAGGTAAGCATACGATCAAGGTATGTCTGGGAACAGCCTGCCACGTGCGAGGTGGTAGCCGCATCCTGGATTGGATGGAACATAAACTGCATGTCAAAGCTGGTGAGACTACTCCCGATGGACAGTTCAGCCTGGAGCAGGTGGCTTGCTTTGGCTGCTGTGCCCTGGCCCCGGTGGTTGTGGTGGACTCGGATGTCCACGCTCGGATGAATTCCACCAAGGGCCAGAAGTTACTCAAGAAATACGAGAGTTGATGATGACAACCATAGGTGAGTTGAGGGCAAAGGCACTTGCCGAGTGGCAAGCACTGGAACAAGAGAGCCGACCTCACGTGCGGATCGGCACCGACACTAGCGGCCAGGCGTCCGGCGCTATGGATACGGTCGCGGCATTTCAGCGACAGCAGGCCGAGCACAACCTGGATCTCGTTATCACCCAGGTTGGTTCTATTGGGACATGCTACCTGGAGCCGGTAGCCATCATCAATAAGCCAGGACAACCAGCAATTTTATACGGTAACGTGACCCCCCGGGCGGTTACCCGTTTGACCGAGGATTGGCTGTTAGGCGACGATCCCTGCCCCGATTTGGCCATCGGTACTTTTGGCGATCAACCCTTAGATGGTATCCCCCCCCTATCCTCGCACGCGATGCTAGGGGTAGAGCCGCGTATCATCCTCCGTAATTGTGGCCTCATCGACCCCACGAACTTCAATCACTACCTGGCTCGCGGTGGCTACGAAGGCTTTGAAAAGGCATTAAGCTGGACTCCCCAGCAAGTGGTTGAAGAGGTGAAAAAGGCCGGGCTGCGCGGCCGTGGCGGTGCCGGTTTCCCCACCGGCGTCAAGTGGCAGATCTGCCGCGATCAGCCGGGTGACATCAAATACCTGATCTGCAATGCTGATGAGGGCGACCCGGGCGCATTTATGAACCGTGCGTTGATCGAGGGAGACCCCCATTCCTTGCTGGAGGGTTTGCTGATTGGCGGTTACGCCTTGGGTGCTGCCGAAGCTTACATTTACATCCGGGCTGAGTACCCGTTGGCAGTCGAACGCCTTAAGTTCGGCATCCAGCAGATGCGAGAAATGGGCCTGTTGGGTAAAAACATCCTGGACTCCGGCTTCGATTTTGACATCAAGCTGAGAGAGGGTGCGGGGGCATTTGTGTGCGGCGAAGAGACCGCCCTCATCGCCTCTGTTGAAGGCAAGCGGGGAATGCCTCGACCCAAGCCGCCC
>JAHELX010000248.1 GCA_024643945.1 Anaerolineales bacterium | reverse complement strand
TCCATTACCCTGGTGATGGGGCAGCGCAACCGCCTCTCGTGGGACATCCCGGCCGCCGACTCGTTTTTGCTCAACCAGGCTATTTACCGCCTGGGCGACGCCGAGTACCAACGCACCCTGGACGAGCTCAACGAGCTGCTCGAGCTGGCCCCGATCATGCGCAAGCCGGTGCGTAATCTCTCGCTCGGCGAGCGCATGAAATGCGAGCTGGCGGCCGGCCTGCTGCACCGCCCGCAGGTGCTCTTCCTGGACGAGCCAACCATCGGCCTGGACATCACGTCCCAGGCACGCATCCGCACCTTTCTGCGGGACTATAACCAGCGCACCGGGGCGACGATCCTGCTGACCAGCCACTACATGGCCGACGTCACCGCGCTCTGCGAGCGGATTATCATGATTCATCACGGCCAGCTCAAATACGACGGCGGCATCGCCGAACTGTCGCGGCGGATCGCGCCGGTCAAACTCATCGGCGTGGCGCTGTGCGACGACGTTCTCGCCGACCTGAGCCGTTACGGCACGCTGATGCCCAACGGGAACCAGCACGGCAAACAACTCATCCAGGTCCAGGCCGGCGAGGTGGCGGCCATTACCGCCCGCCTGCTTTCCGACCTGCCCGTGCAGGACCTGACCATCCAGGATCCTCCCATCGAGGGCGTGATCGAGCGGGCGTTTGACGAATAGCCCCCGGCTTGGGCATCCTGTTACCTGGAGAAAGCGTATGATGCAAATCTACCGGCGTTTGTGGCAGGTGAATTGGGCCGAGCAGTGGCAGTATCGCGCCAACCTACTGATGTACCTGTTGTACTGGCTGGTCTCGCCGGTCGTCTACCTGGCCGTGTGGACCACCGTGGCCAACAGCCAGGGGGACGTGAACGGCCTGACGGCCAACGACTTTATTACCTACTACCTGACGCTTTTAATCGTAGATACCCTGACCAGCGACATCACCATCCACCTCCTGGCCTACAAAATCCAGGACGGCACGCTGGCGAGCGAGCTGCTCAAACCGATCCACCCCATCCTGACCAGCACTCTGGTGAACAACCTGGCCTTCAAGGCGCTGACCGTGATGGTGCTGATCCCGGTCTGGCTCGTCCTGTGCCTTCTGGTCCGGCCGGATTTTAGCGCGGTCACGCCGCTGTCGCTGCTGCTGGCGGTCCCGGCCGTTGCCCTCGGCTTCGGGATCAGCTTTCTCCTGGGCGCGACGCTCACCTGTGTAGCCTTCTGGACGACGCGCGTCTACGCCCTGGCCGAGTTCTACTGGGCCATCGTGGTCCTCTTCGCCGGCCAGTTTGTACCGCTCGACCTGATGCCGCCCCTCATCCAGCGCATCGCCCAGTTTTTGCCGTTTCAGTTGCTCAAATACTTCCCGATCCAGCTCATCCTGAACAAGCTCCCTCCCGAGGTCATCGTGCGCGACTTTGCCATGGGCGTGGTCTGGTTCGGGGTCGCCCTGGCGCTTTTCCAGGTCGTATGGCGTGCGGGCTTGAAGCGCTTTTCCGCAGTGGGAGCCTAGCCGCCTATGTACGCCAAACTCCTCGCCACATTGGTCAAAATCAACATGCAGCAGGAATTGGCTTATCGTGCCGACACCATCGTCAACATCCTGCTTAACCTGATGTGGCTCGGCTGGGAGCTGCTCAGCCTGAGCATCATCTTCAGCAACACCGCCACGCTGGGTGGCTGGGGGCTGGGCGAATTGATCGCGCTGTTGGGTGTGTTCCGGCTGGTCAACATGCTGATGGCCGCGCTACTCTGGCCCAACACCGAAAAGTTTAACGCCGGCATGCGCGATGGCTCGCTGGATTACACCCTGCTCCTGCCAGTGAACAGCCTGTTTCTGATCAGCTTCTCGCGCATCATCGTCTGGCGCGTCTGGGATCTGGTCCTGGCGATGATCCTGATCGTGACCGGCATCAGCATGAGCGGAGGGGGTACCACCTCGCTTCACCTGCTCAGTTTCGTGCTCCTGGTCGCCTCGGGCGGGGCGATCTTCTACAGCCTGTGGATCGTGATGATCGCCTTCACCTTCTGGTTCGTCAAGTTCGATAACAACGTCACCATTCTGCAAGCGCTGTTGGAGGCCGGCCGCTACCCGGCCACGGTCTACCCGCCCTGGCTGCGCCAGATCGTCACCTTTGTGGTGCCCATAGCCGTCGCCACGACAGTCCCCCTGCAAGCGCTGCGGGGTGATCTGGCCTGGTGGCAGGTGCTGCTCTTCCTGGGTGTGGGCGGGGCAAGCATGCTGGTCGCAGCTCGAGTGTGGAAGGCCGGGGTGCGGCGCTATAGCGGCGCCAGCAGTTAGACAGATTGAGCTTGTAATCACCTAGCTGGTTTCTCAATCGTATCGAGTTTCGTGAATTGGCGGGGTGCGTTGACCTGGACCTTAACTTTAGCCCATCCACCAACCTGCTTCCGATCCGCCGACTGGATCTGGCAGTGGGCCAAGCCGCTTCGGTGAATGCCGCGTGGCTGCGCTTCCCGAGCTTCAGCCTCGAACCGCTCGAGCAAGTGTACCGCCGATTGGATGCTACCTCCTACCGTTATGAGAGCGGTGGCGGCCGGTTCGTGACGGAGCTACAAGTGAATGCTGCGGGTTTTGTAATTGAGTATCCCCATTTATGGGCAATTGAGGCTGTGTTATGATTTACATCACCCGTTTTTCTGAATGATGGGCAGATAAACATCCCCGCCGCTTACCTGACGGACTGTGGTAACGATGGGGACGCCCACGCCGACCGCACCCTCCGCAGAGCGAGCTCCATACTGGCTGTTGATCACTTCTGTGTCCTCGATCACTTTAACCCGGAAGGCGAGGCTCCGGCTGTCGCCCGGCTCGATGGCCAGGATTTGCCATTTCACTTCGTCCCCTACCAGAACTCCGTCGGCTGTGGCGCTGCCCACAACGTAGTCTGTGCCCACCGGAATCGTGTCGGTAATGGTCAGCTCAGTGGCCCGCTGGCCCAGAACTTCGACACGGATGGTGTAGAGCAATTCTCCGCCCTGGCTTACCGGGTTGGGGGAGGCCGACTTGCTCACGAGCAGGACCGGTTTGGTAGTGACGTAAGCCACAGCGTGGCGTTCAATCTCAGCCAGCAGCTCGGAATGGCTGATGATTGCCGTGTTAGTGATGAGCCCTTCGTAGCCTGGCCTGGTCACCACTGAGAAAGTTATGCTCTCCGCTGAAAAGGGGGCCAGATCACCCTGCCAGTGGATACTGACAATGTCCTCTTCGGTGAAGGCGCCGCCGCTCGCGCCGGCATCACGCTGGTAGGTGCTGAGTTGCCAGGGCAGCAGATCTTCGACAGTGACACCTGTTAGCTGGCGGTTGCTTGAATTGACGATGTGCACAACGTAAGTCAACACGTCCCCTGGTGCAACTGCCTGGGGTGTCACCTCTTTGTATGAATCGATCAGGCCTACCTCGCGCACGGTGGTTGTGACAGGAGGGCCCACGTTCGAAGAGATGGCGATGGTGTCGGTGAGAGTAGTCTCCCAGGATACGCCGTAGTCACTGTTGATGATCTGAGTGCCGCTGACCACGTCGCTATCCACCCGTAGTGTTAGAGAACGGGTCAGTGTCTCCCCGGTGCTCAACGCGGGCAAGGTCCAGGAGACGACGGTGGTGTTGCTCACTGCCTGCGTCACGCCGCCATCGCTGGCGCTGACGAAGGTAGTGCTTGCAGGCAGAGTATCGGTCAGCAAAGCTTCGCCCTCCGCAGACAGGGCACTGTTCCACACGGTGATGGTGTAGGTCAGCAACTGGCCCGGTCCGACCACGGGCGGCCCGTGCTTGGTCGGGATTAGGTTGGCGTAGTGGGTGATCCGGCCGGTTGCCGTGCCGGTGACCGGCTCCGTGGTCATATTGCTCACGCTGTCGGTGATGACCACAGTGGCCGTATAGATGGTGCCCTCCTCACCGACGATGGTGCTCCGCCCTCGGGTGCCTTGCTTAAGCCTGGGCATAAAGGTGATCACATCGCCATAGGTCAGGTCGCCTATCCAGAGATAGGCATAGCACTTCTCGCCGCAGTATGGGCCGTTGCTCAGAGTCCCTCGGGAGGGCAAGACTTCCAGATCGGCGACGTTGTTGATACTGATGTGTTCGAACTGAAGCAAAGCCGTCGCATTCAGCGCACTGCCTGGGCCCAGGTTTCGCACCACCAGAGTGGGGGTGACGGGACCACCGCCTCCGCCCGGCTTCTTGGCGATGGGGTCCAGGATGGCGATGGCTTCGAAAGTGGCCGGCTGGATCACTCGGGCCAGTACATTGCCTGGCTGGCAGACGCCTTCGGCGCTACAAACGGCATAATCATCGTTAACAATGGACACTTCGGCCACGTCGCCGATAGAGACTACGAAGGTAAATTGGGCCGACTCATCGGTGGCCAGGCTGGGCCACGTCCACGACACTACGTTGCCTGGCTGCAGTGACCCACCTCGCTCGTAGGTAACGCCGGCCGGCACTCGATCGGTGATGACTAAGTTGCTGGCCAGAGAGCCTCGGTTAAGCACCGTCAGCGTATAGGTCATTTCCCGATTGGAGCCGGGGGGATCGGGCCAGGTCTCCTTGTGGAGCAGAAGAACTGGATCGATGACGGTCACGGTATAGGGTTCGCCCAGCGTCACGCCGGTTTCTGCGCTGGCAACCTGATAGGTCTGGTTGCTGATGATTGTCCCGCTGGGCACCCCGGCCACATCCACGCTGAAGGTGAATACGCTCGTCTCGCCCGTGTCCAGCGTCACGTTGCGGGTCCAGGTGACGACGTCTCCGCTGGCGCTGGACCCATCGGGACCGACCTCACGCAAGGTCGTAGCGGCTGGCACCCGGTCGGTAACGGTGACGGGCAGGCTGGTCGCCGGTTGGCCCAGATTGGTGATAACCAGCGTGTAGGTCAACGGCTTGTTGGCTCCAGGCTTCTCCGGATCCGACATCTTGCCGATGGCCAGGATAGGCCTGTCGGTCACAATCGTCTCCGCCGTCATGGTCACCGGCTCGGCCAGGAGAGGATCATTGACCACCGCCAGGTTACGCAGCGTGCCACTGAATCCCGGCGATACGCTGACGCTAAAACTGATGGCCATGGTGGAGTTGAATCCCACTTCGCCTTGCCAGGTCAATACCCCCGCGTCGTAATGGAAGACACCGTTGCTGGCCTGGGCGTCGTCGCTGTAGGTGGTATTGTCAGGGATATCATCCGTCAATATCGCATTCGTGGCCGTCCAAGCGCCAGTATTGCGCAGTTCGAGCACGTAGTGGAGCGTTTCACCGCCGGTGTTAGCCAGGGTGGGCGTAACAGTTTTGGTAGACTGATCGAGGATGGGATATCCGTGGGGCGGCAGGATGACATGGGTAGCGGTCAGGGTACCCGTCGCAGGTAAAGAGGATTCCAACACCTTCCTCGCCGGTCCCAGGCCTGGGTGCAGGTCGGTAGAGCGAGCGTGTGCTACTGGTGCCTGGCTGCGCAGTGTGAACATGACAACCAGCAGCAACAAGATCGCGACCAGGATGGCCAGGCCCAATCGAAGCGTTTTTGGCGGGTGGTTGCTCATTGATCAATCCTCCTGGGTTCGCTTGTCAGTGCCCTAACAAATCACATTATAGCATCCCCGGGTGGGAGGCCGACATAGGAATTATCTCTTAGACGTTATGACTAGTGCCCGATTCCCGCCGAGCTCCTGACTTGCGCTAACCCCCATCATGCCCTAAAATCAACCATGAGCCGAGGTAAAATACTCTTAAGGAGATTGGGCGATTGTGACTGAAGCGGCTTCATCTCGTACCCACCTGCCGGAACAATTGGAAGAGGACAAGCACTGGTGGTTCGCCAGCCGCACGCGCGCCTTGCTGGCGATGATGGACGCCATCTTGCCCGGCCGGGAACTTAAATTGCTGGATATCGGCTGCGGCGCGGGCAATATGATTCACCATTTGAGTCGCTACGGGCAGGTGAAGGGTGTGGAAATAGACCCGCGCCCGGTGGCGGTCGCTCGCCAGCGCGGCTATGATGTCGAGCAGGGGGATGCCACGCAGGGCCTGGCCTACGATGATGCCAGTTTCGATGCGGTGTCTGCCCTGGACGTGATCGAGCACAACCAGGATGATATGAGCATCCTGCACGAAATGCATCGCGTGCTCAGGCCAGGGGGACACGTCATCATTACGGTGCCGGCCTTCATGTGGCTCTGGAGCCACAACGACGACATCAACGCCCACGTCCGGCGCTACACCGCGGGCGAATTGCGGCACAAATTGCAAGCGGCCGGTTTTCGGGTGCGCCGTATGACCTACAATAACTTCCTCGTCTTCCCCATGGCGGCGGGGCTGATCTTGCTGCGACGTGGGCGTAACAGCCAGCCGGAATTGGCCTCGCATCACCTGAGCCAGGATGAATACCAGGTGGAGATGGAGCCCGCTTCTCCGCCGGTCAACGCCCTTCTGACCGGCGTGGGGTGGGTGGAGGCGCAACTCTTGCGCTGGGTGAGTCTGCCGGTGGGGACGAGCATTATTGCGATTGCTGAGAAATAGATGTAGAGAGAGAACCAGGAGGTATCTCAATGGCCGAGAAAGAGAAAGAAGCAGAAGAAAAGAAAGTAGAAGAATTCGACCTGGAAGAGTGGCTGGCTGACGGCATCAAGGGCTTGCGGCACACGCTGAAGGGCAAGGCCAAGCGCCGGCAAATTTTGCCGGATCAATTCAAGGAGCACACGCGGGCCGCTCGCAAAGAGATGCTGCTGGCGGTGCGCAGTCTCCTCGACGTCGCCATCGAGGAGGAGGCGGAAGAAGAACCGGAACCGACCAAGAAACCGACCAAGATCGATGTGAAATAGGTTGCTGGTAACTGCTTAGCTAAGCCTGCCGGTAGAGATTTACGAGTCGGGGGGGGCTTCTGGCGCCACGCGCAGGGTGCGTTCGCCGCGATAGATGACCTGCCCCGGTCGCCCCCCCTTGAGCCGGCGCACGTTTTTTCGCGGGAGGACGTCTACCTCCACCTGGGTGTCGTCCCGCCCGCGCGAATAGTAGGCAGCCAGTTTGGCTGCCCACTCAATGGTCTGCTCCGGGACGGGCCGTCCTTCTGACTGGATGATGACGTGCGCGCCCGGCATACCCCGCGCGTGCAGCCACACATCGTCGGGCGAGGCGCGGTGAAAGGTCAGCTCCTCGTTTTGCAGGGCATTTTTGCCTACCCACAATATGAAGCCGTCGGGCGACCTGAAGCGCAATGGACGGGCCGCCGGCGAGGACGGCTTGCGTTTCCTCTTCTTTAGATAGCCGGCCTCAACCAGGGCGCCGGCCACGGCGTCTATCTCGGGGCGGCTCTCGGCCATGGCCAGGTCTTGCGCCAGTTGGTCCAGGTATGCCTGTTCTGCCTCGACATGCGCCACCTGCACCGGAATCTCCGCCGCTGCCCGCTGCGCCTTGCGGTAGCGCCGGAAGTAGTTCTGGGCGTTTTCAGAGGGAGACGATTTGGGATCGAGTTTCACGCGCAGCGGCGGCCGGCCTGGCACCCACTCCACAGCCAGCTCTGATTGTCCCGGCTCAATTTGATGGGCGTAGGCCAGAATCGCTTCCCCCATTTGCTTCAGCGACTCCGGATCCCCGGCGGCTGCCTGCTCCTCGGCCAGTCTTGCCCCGCGGTGGGCCAGGCGCTCGCGGCCGGCTTCGATGGCCCGGAACAAAGGGGCTATGGCTGCCTGGTAGCCGCCCGATTCTCCACCAAAATAGGCCGCCAGCGCGGCGTTCATACTCTCAACTGGCTCCCAGGTACCCATGTGCGTCAGTGGGTAGGGAGCAAAAGCGATAATTTCATCTTCCTCGTCGTGGACGATACACGGCTGGGGCGGCTCCCGAGTCAATGCGCGGCAGGCTTCGAGCAGAGGCGTGATGCGTTGGGCCGCTTCGAGCGGGGCATCCACGTCGCCATGCGCCCGGAAGACAATCTCCCGCGCGGCCAGGGGACTGATCCCGGCGATGCCCCCGACCAATACCCTGCGCAGAGGCGTCTCGGATGGCCACTCAGCCAGTAAGCGCCGCAGACGATACTCGGTGACCTCCTCCGGCAGGAGCTTATCCTGGGGAGGGGGCGGGGCATAGGCGTGGGCGGGCAGCACGACGCGATAGCGGTTCATGTCCGGCCCCACGCGCTTGATGGCATCCAGTACCGCTCCGTCGGCGCCCACCAGCACCAGGTTGCTATAGCGCCCAATCACCTCGATGACCAGCGTCACCGGCTCCAGGGGACCGTCGAAGGCCAGGTGCAAGATGCGCTCGGCGGGCGGTTGGATTATGCCAACGAGGCGCGCGCCGCGCACATACTTTCTCAAGAGGAGCAGCAAGGGAGAGGCGCTATCAACACCGCGCCGGGGCTTTTCGGCCAACAGGTGAACGCGTGCCGCCTGGGG
>JAHELX010000247.1 GCA_024643945.1 Anaerolineales bacterium | reverse complement strand
GGAAATAGTTATGAATTTGACGCGGGCGGTGGTGAAACGCCCGCGTTACGTTTACTGCCGGTTCGCACACTCAGGGAGCCTGGTCATCACGGGCAAAGATGTGCGTCAGCACAGTGGCCGCTGTCCCGCCTACACTCTGGAGCATGGCGATTTGAGGATCGCGCAACTGGTTAGCCCCCGCCTGGCCGGTGAGTTGTTGCACAATTTCACATGTCTGGTAGAGGGCGGTGGCGCCGATGGGATGTCCTCGCGCTTTCAGGCCGCCCATAGTGCTGATGGGCAGTTTCCCTTCGCGAAAGATCTCTCCTTCGGCGGATAACCGCCAGCCCTCTCCTGGTCGAGCAAAGCCACACGCCTCCAGAATCAAGCAGGCCATAATGCTGAACGCGTCGTGCACTTCGAAGAAATCAACCGCCTCCGGCCTGATTCCGGCTCGCCGGTAGGCCGCTTGCGCCGACTTGCGGCCTGCTTTCAGGGCCAGCGGATCATGCCGGTCATCCACCACTAGCCAATCAGTCGCCACCGACGAGGCCAGGATGTGCACCGGGCCATCCATCAGCGTCCGGGCCAGGTCGGCCGGGGCCAGAATGACGGCTGCAGCGCCATCACAGATCGGCGAACAGTCGAGCAGTCGAATCGGTGGGCTAATCATCCTCGATTGGAGCACGTCTTCCTGAGTGACTTGCTTGTGGAAAAGCGCCATAGGATTGGTGCCGGCGTTGCGATGCGCGTTAACCGCAAAATTGGCGAAGGCGCTGTAATCGACGCCGTAGCGTTCCAGGTACATCTGCATCAGCCGGGCGTTCTGGCTGATGAGGGTGGCTCCGCTAGGGATTTCGCGCTCGGCATCCAGCGCCTTGGCCAGGACGCCAGTGGCCGGCGCGCTGCTCATCTTCTCCACACCCATGGCCACGGCCAGCTCGGCCTCGCCCGAGGCAACGGCGAAATAGGCCATACGCAGCGACGCCGCGCCGGTGGCCGTGGCTGCTCGCACTTGTAGTGCCTCAACTCCTGCTAAATCCGCCTCGCTGGCGATGAGGGTGGCGATGTGTTTTTGCCCTTGTAACTCATCGGCCAGCATGTTCCCGGCAAAAAGGGCGTCAACTTGCTCGACGCCCGCATTTTCCATCGCCAGCCTCACTGCCCTGGCTCCCATCTGCCTCAGGCTGAGGCGGCTCTCTTTTTCAATTGGTATCTGGCCGATGCCGACGATGCTGACCTGATGCAAGTAGGGCTTCCTGACCTGATTAAGTTCTGTTCATAGAATCTGGGAGAGGAAGAGTACGGTTCGGTCTTCCTTGGGACTGCTGAAAATCTCTTCGGGCGTGCCAGCCTCGACGATGGTCCCATCGTCGAAAAATACCATCCGGTCGGCCACTTCGCGCGCAAAGCCCATCTCGTGGGTGACGACGATCATCGTCATCCCCGACAGCGCCAGTTCCTTCATCACGTCGAGCACTTCCTTGATCATCTCCGGGTCCAGCGCCGACGTGGGCTCGTCGAAGAGCATAATCTTGGGCTGCATGGCCAGGGCGCGGGCAATGGCCACCCGTTGCTGCTGCCCACCCGATAACTGCGCTGGATACTTATCAGCTTGCTCGGGAATGCCCACTCGCTCCAGAAGTTCCCGCGCCACCTTCTCAGCCTTCTCTTTGGGCCATTTACGCACCCACATGGGGGCCAGGGTGATGTTCTGTATAGCCGTCAGGTGAGGGAAGAGATTGAACTGCTGGAACACCATGCCTACTTCGCTGCGGATGGCTTCGATATTGCGAATGTCATTGGTCAACTCAATACCATCCACGATGATGTCGCCTCGCTGGTGATCCTCCAGCCGGTTGATGGTACGAATGAAAGTGGATTTACCTGAGCCCGACGGGCCAAAAATGACTACAACTTCCTGCCGCTTCATTGTCAGGCTAATCCCTCGCAGCACGTGAAAGTCTCCAAACCATTTATGCACGTCTCGGCAAATGATGATATCGTCCGTAGAATATTGATCTGCTGTTTCCTGTCCGCCATTCATCCTCGTCTGCCTCCAGCCAGGTTTATCGTTCTCCCACACCTAATGCTGCCTCAACCCGGTAGCTGGCGTAGGACATGGAGTAGCTGAAAATGCCGTAAATAATTGCAATGAAAACATAAACCTCTGCATACAAGCCCAGCCATTGAGGATTGGCCAGAACCGCTCGACCGATGCCCAACAAATCCAGCAAGCCAACGATGGCTACCAGTGAGGTGTCCTTAAACAGGCTGATGAACTGTCCCACGATGGCCGGGATCACGGCTCGCAGCGCCTGGGGGAGGACAATCAGCAATGTGATGAGCGGGCCACTCAGGCCCAGGGCCTTAGCCGCCTCAACCTGTCCTTCCGGGACCGCCTGCAAACCACCGCGCACGTTCTCAGCGGTGTAAGCAGCACTGAAGATGATGATACCGGCCATTGCCCGCAGCACACGATCGATCCTCAACCCTTCGGGTAGAAAAAGGGGCAGCATAATCTGTGCCATAAACAAAATAGTCACCAAAGGGACGCCCCGCACGATTTCGATGAACGAGATGCTGAACAAGCGGATGGCCGGCAGAGTACTCCGCCGCCCCAGGGCCAATAAGACGCCCATGGGCGATGAGGCGACAATGCCGACAATCGCCAATAGGAAGGTGAGGAGCAGCCCCCCCCACAAGTTTGAGTTTAACTGGGACAGCACCTGTGCGATCCCAAAGCCAGGATCCCATCCCAACAACAGATAGCCCGACACGGGCAAGGCCAGCACCCATGCCGTTATCACCCACCGGGCCAGGGCAGTGCGTCCACGCCCCATCTGATAGCCAATAGCCACGGCAACTAGCAGCGTTGCCAGCAGGACCACGATGCGCGGTAGGGGAAGGCCCAGAATGAGGGCGCCTCGCTGCAATCCCAGCGGGAGGAGAAAAGCCACACTCCCAACCAGGGCCAGAGAGATGATGATCCGGGCGGCGGTGGACTTCCACGTGCCCCAACTCAGACCGATCAAGAGGCCAAACAAGGCTATTGCCGCGTAGATACGCCACATAACTTCGGACGGCAACAGGGAAGGTGCGATCAAAAACACCTTGAAGTTGTTGAGCAGCGAGGGAAAGGTCGGGCGGCTGAAGCCCTGAATGAGCAACATGATGAGGGGAAACGACGCAAGCCATCCCGCTATCACCCACGCAGATCTGCCGGCCAACCGGCGCCCCAACGGATAGCCGATGAAGATGATGGCCACATTCGCTATCAACCAAAGCCGGACGTTCAGCACAAAGGGTAATACAGCCAAAGCGGCATACCCGGCCGCCAGGGCCACAGCGAAATTACGCAATGTGCCGCCCCACACGCCCCAGCTCAGGCCGAAGAGAAGCGAGACAATCATCACACATAAGCCAACCCGCCACATCTGGTCGGGGGGATACTGCCCTACCATGAAAAGTCGCAGGTTGGCTGAGATCACTTCCCAGCGGGCAGCGGTGAATGCCCAGACAAATAAGCCCTTCAAGATCAAATAGATCAGCCCCAGGGTCAGAATAGTCAGCAGCGTATTGTACCAGGTGCTGAATAAATTCTTTTTGAGCCATCCAATGAGCCCCACATGCGTGGGGGGTGGTTTGAGCGTTTCGGAAAGCGTAGCCATGTTCACCTCAGGACAAATTGTACCCGACGATTATAGATGTTCATCAAAACCGATGTAACCAGGCTCATGATGAGGTAACTGGCCATAACCATCGCGTAAACTGGGATGGGGCGCCCGGTTTGGTTTTGCATAGTTTGGCCTACCATAAACAGGTCGGGATAGCCGATGGCGATCGCCAGGCTGGAGTTCTTGGCCAGATTGAGGTACTGGCTGATAAGGGGAGGGATGACAATGCGTATCGCTTGGGGAAAGATCACCAGGCGCAGTGTCTTCATCTCGTCCAGGCCCAGGGCCTTGGCGGCCTCGACCTGTCCCTTCGACACGGCCTGGATGCCGCCGCGGACCACCTCGGCGATGAACGCGCCGGTGTAGACCACCAACCCCAGCAGAATCGCGAAAAACTCAGGGGTAAGCCGCAGCCCCCCCTTGAAATTGAAACCTTCCAGTCTTGGGATCTCGAAAATAACAGGACTCGCCCCGGCCAGGAACCAGCCGGCTGTGGTGATAATCACAAAGCTCAGAATACTCAGCGCCCACGGATAACCTGGTTGCCCTGTTTTCTCTTGCCGGCGTCTGCGTAGCACCCACACACCGGCCGCGACGACAAAAGCTATCCCGACGAAGACGAGCCATATATTGGTCACGGAAGTAGTCAACGGCCCTGGCATAAACACGCCGCGCCGGTTGATGAAAATCGGTCCTGGTAATTGCAGGCTTTCGTTGACCAGGGGTAAGCCAAAAACGACGGCGAAATACCAGAAGACCAACTGAACCAATAGCGGGGTGTTGCGCATAATTTCAATGTACGCGCTGGCGATCTGGGCCACCAGCCAGTTGCTCGACAAGCGGGCCACCCCCATCACAATACCTAACAGGGTCGCCAGGGCAGTCCCCAGACCGGCCACGCGCAGGGTGTTGACAACTCCCACCAGGAAGGCCCGGCCATAGGTATCGGTGGGGGTGTATGCAATCCCTTCTTTAATCTCAAAGCCAGCCTCATCTTTGAGGAAGCTAAAACCGCTGGACAAACCGCGCTTCTCCAGCGCCGTGGTCAGGTTGGCGTACAGCAGGCCAGCAACGACTGCCACTGCGATGACAAAGGCGATCTGGCTCAAAATCGCCAGCACGCGAACGTCGCGCCAAAAGGGCACGGCCCGGTGATGGGTGATTCCTGGCGAAGGCCCGGCGGGCGGATAGGTGCCTTGAGTTGTCATAGTTCACAATTCCATGAGAAGATAAGTGCTTACCCGTGCGAAGGTTTTGAACCTTCGCACGGGTTTGCCTGAGCTATCACCCTCAGGGTGTGTCTGAAAAGTAGAGTGGGGCGGCCTTTTCCCCACCCACGGTCCCGAGCAAAGCCCCCCACGGGGCTGCACAGGGGAGAGGGGACCTATCCCCGCAGGGGACCTATGGGTGGGCCAGGCTGCCCAGGCGGGCCCCACGACTTTTCAGGCAGAGCTTCTCAAACCGCTTTAACTGTCAGCCCCAAAAAGGGCTGCACCACACGGCACACTGGTAGCCGGCCTTTACCGGAATGGCGGAGAGTACAGGAGCCCGCCATTGGTCCATTGCTCGTTGGGTCCCCGATCCATGTTGAAGGCTGTGTCCGGGCCCAGGTTGCGGCCGAAGATTTCACCGTAGTTGCCAACCTGGCGGATAATGTTGACCACGAAATCGTTGGAGAGGCCCAATTCCTGCCCCAGTTCGCCCTCGATGCCCAGCAGACGACGGGTGACCGGATCCTCGCTGGTCATAAAGCTGTCAATATTCTCAGAGGTGATACCCAGTTCCTCGGCCTGGAAGGTAGCAAAGACGCTCCACTTGACGATGTTGAACCACTGGTCGTCGCCGTGCGGGACCACAGGCCCCAGTGGCTCCTTGGACATTACCACATCCATAATCGTGTGGTCAGCAGGGTTGGCGAAGACGGTCCGCCGGGCGGCCAATTGAGAGCGGTCACTGGTCACAGCATCGCAGCGGCCTTGTTCGTAAGCGGTGTAGCAGGCATCAATGCTGTCGAACACCACCGGTTCGAACTCAACACCCCGGGCACGCATCTGGTCGGTGAGGTTGAGCTCGGTCGTGGTGCCGGTCTGGACGCATATCGTCGCCCCTTGCAGGTCCTCGAGCGTGGTGGCGCCCAATTCCTTGCGTACCATCATGCCCTGACCATCGTAGAATGTCGTGGGCCCAAAGTTCCCCCAGGCGGCGTCGCGGCTGATGGTCCAGGTGGTGTTGCGGATCAAGACGTCGATCTCACCCGTTTGCAACGCGGTGCCCCGCTCGGCTGTCGAGAGGGGGCGGTATTCAACAGCTTCGGGGTCCCCAAGGACAGCCGCCGCTACCACGCGGCAAAAATCGGCATCAAAACCGGTGAACTGCCCGGTGGCCTCGTCTAGGAAGCTGAAGCCAGGTAGGCCGCCATTCACCCCGCAGATGAGCTTTCCCCGCTGCTTGACAATCTCCAGCCGTCCCCCGGTAGGTGGCGGCGCTGCCTCCGGCGTCGGTGTGGCTACCACCTGAACCTCTTGCGTAACCACTACCTCTTGGGTGACAACCTTTTCAACCTCAACCGTCCTTTGAACCTCGACGGTCTGCTGGACGACTACTGTCTCTTTGATCACCTGTGGTGTACCGCCCAGGCATTGGGCAGCAACCAGAGATAGCAAGACTGCAACACTCAGGAAAATCATGATACGCCTGGGATTCATTTTCTCTCCTCCATTTATGATCCCTACTATTTGTTAATTGACGGCGACAGAATTTCTGGTGTTACTGTATGGTATCACCTTCCTTTCTCCGAGATGTCTCTCCCGGAAAGCCCGCCGATAACTATTCACATACTCCTGCTGAACGGAGGTGCGGCATCTTGAGGAAGGGAGGAAAGTCCAGCAGCCCTTGGTCCCGTATATCCAGCCGCGATTAAAGATTCGCCATCAGCCTGATGCGAACAGTCACGGGTGCCGATAAACTCAAGAAGCCTCAGCATGCCGCGGGATTCTCTGGGCAAGCCTTCGGCCGAAGCATTCGACTAAGCTTCAAGAGAATTCTTGAAGGGTCTTATTTTCCCTCTTGTGAGGTTGTCACGACGCCCTCGGTCGCCAGTCGCTCGATCTTTGCCTGGTCGTAGCCCAGCAAATCCTGCAGAATAGAATGGGTGTGCTCTCCCAGTTGTGGGGCGGAGGTGGTGGGGATTTCAGGGGCAGAGGAGAGGTGAATCGGGCTACGGGCATACTTGCGCGGACCGGCAACCGGGTCGTCTACTGTCACCAGCATGCGGCGGGTGGCAATGTGTGGGTCGTTGAAAACATCTTCAGCGGTGTAGACGGGGCCGGAGGGGACGCCATGTTCCTCCAGAATCGCCACTGCCTGGGCCCGGGTTTTATCGGCCAGCCAGGCTTCGATGAGAGGACGAATGAAGTCGGCGTTGGCGGCGCGGGCCGTCCCGTCTACAGTGCGAGGGTCGTCCTTGAGGTCTTCGCATCCTATCGCCTCGCACAACCGGCGCCACTGGATATCGTCAGGCACGTTGAGGGCCAGGTAGCCATCTTGGCAGCGAAAAGCGCCTCGGGGATAGAGATGTTTCAGCCAGCCTCGCTCGGGCGATTCGCCGGTGAAAGAGTAGAGAGTTACCATTCGCTCGTTGAGGGCCAGCATGTTGTCCAGCATGGCACTGTCCACAAACTGGCCTTCGCCCGTGCGCTCTCGCATAAAGAGAGCCAGCATCACTCCATAGGCGGTGACCAGCCCTGAATAGACATCGGCCATGCCGTAGATAGTCCAGGAGGGGGGCTGGTCGGCAAAGCCGACCAGATTCATAATGCCGCTCATCGCCTCGGCCACGATGTCGAAGGCCGGCCGATGGGCATAAGGGCCAGTGTAGCCCTCTAGTCGCCCAAAGCCAGAGATGGCGGCGTAAATCAGCCGGGGATTGATAGCTTTCAACTGCTCGTAGCCCAATCCCATTTTGTCGGTGGCACCCGGACGCAGATTCTCGACCACCACGTCGGATACTTTCGCCAGGTCTTTCAAGACCTGGCGGCCGGCTTCCTCACGCAGGTTAAGCGCCAGGCTCTTTTTGTTGCGATTGTAGCCGATGAACCCGCCGGCCACGCGCCGCCCCTGCTCGTTGGCAGCGTAGGGTGGGATGGAGCGGCGCGGATCACCCCGGCCGGGACGTTCAATCTTGATCACTTCGGCGCCGGCGTCGGCCAGAAGCATGGTGCAATAGGGTGCGCTCATGTATTGCTCTAACCCGATAACGCGGATGCCGGTAAGCGGGCGTTGCATGAGTCTCTCCTTGTTAATCCCCAATCCATTCGACAATGGTGGAAGATCCCATGCCTACCCCCACACACAGGGTAGCCAGACCGTAATAAGGTCGCTTCTCATGAGGGGCACGGCGCTTCATCTCATGCAAGAGAGTGGTGAGGATGCGCGCGCCGGAGCAGCCGGTGGGATGACCCAGGGCAATGGCGCCGCCGTTGACGTTCGTGATTTCGTGGCGTAGCCCCAGCCGGCGCATGACCCCAATGGTTTGGGCGGCGAAAGCCTCGTTCAATTCGATGAGGCCGATGTCATCCAGGGTCAGGCCCAGCCGCTGGAGGAGCTTTTGGGTGGCTGGTACCGGGCCGTAGCCCATCACCCCGGGGTCCACGCCGGCCACCGCCGAGCCCACCCAGCGTGCCATAGGCTTCAACCCCAATTCTCTGGCCCGGTCGGCGCTCATCAGGAGCAGTGCGGCCGCCCCGTCGTTAATGCCACTCGAGTTGCCGGCCGTCACGGAACCCCCCTTGCG
>JAHELX010000246.1:5926-8518 GCA_024643945.1 Anaerolineales bacterium | reverse complement strand
GTATCCGATGACGACCGGGACCTGTTTGCGGCCATCAAGAACGGGGCAGAGGGATATCTGCTGAAGAATCTGGAGCCCTACCAGTTTTTTGATATGCTGGAGGGGATCCGTCGGGGAGAGGTCGCTATCTCCGGGGTCATGGCGGCCAAGATCCTGCAGGAGTTCAGGCAGCCGGACCCAAGTCTGGTTCAACCCTCGGAGGCAAGGGACGAACTGACGCCAAGGGAGATCGAGGTGCTGGAGCAGGTAGTTCAAGGCGCCAGCAATAAGGAGATTGCCGTGGCCTTATCCATCAGCGAGAACACGGTGAAGATCCACTTGCGCAACATCCTTGAGAAGCTGCACTTGAGTAACCGCATCCAGGCCGCTGTGTACGCGGTGCGTGAGGGGCTGGTGGGAGAGTCCTCGCAGACGCAATAGCCCACCTGGGTGATACATCCGCCTGGGTACATAGCCCGTTCGAGCGGTATTGAGCGCTCATTCCTGCCTGGTAGGGCTATCGAAAGATAGCTCTCTTTTTTGTCCAAAAATCGCCCATGTTAGTATAGGAGAGAAGAGCCGAAAATGGCATAATCGGATTGGGTGCATTCAATTTCGGTTGAATTTCGGTTGTAGGGGCACCCCTTGCGGGTGTCCGAGGCGGGTGCGAGACCCGCCCCTACAACCCATTTTGAACGCGCCCAATCGAATTGTGGTGAGAGGACAACTCCTTGATTCGCTACTAGTCGATGGGGGTTGCTGTCTAGAAGTAAGGTGGGAGGAAAAACTATGATCACAAATATTGGTGAGTTGAAGCGTGGTGTGTCCATCATAGGAGTTGGATGCACCCCATTCGGGAATGTCCTGGAGACCCCTGAAATCAAGGACATGACTGAAAGAGAGCTATTCGCTTGGGCCGCTCTGGAAGCTATGGAGGATGCGGGGGTTGAAGCCAGAGACATAGACGCCTTCTACATCGCCCACTGCATGGATGAAACTCTGTCGCACCAGTACGCGGCCTATGCCATGGTAGCGGATTGGATTGGCATGCGCAACAAGCCAGGGTTTCATCACGAGACTGCGTGCTCTTCCACGAACGCCGGGCTAAGACATGCGGTGATCACGGTCGCCTCAGGTTTGCATGACATCGTCTTGTCGGGCGGCATCGAAATCACCAACAGCCGGCCGATGGAGGGCAAACCAGCTCACATGCGGGAGGCCCTGTCTCCTGCGGAGCTATGGTATCGTACTAACTACGGGGCTGATCAGGCCTATTGGTATCCAGGCGGCCTATCCGTTGCGTCAATTTGCGATTTCTGCTGTATGGCCTATGCCAAGAAATATGGGCTGACCCTGGAGCAAATCGAGGAGACGCTGACTGCGGCGGCCATCAGCAATCGGCGCAACGGTGTAAGGAATCCGCTGGCCACCATGGCCAAGACGGAGTTTGCTGAGGAAGCCAAGGAACACGGGTTCGACGACCTTAAGGAGTACATGAAGTCCAAGTACAACCCGCGCCTGGGAACGATCATGCGGGCCTTCCATGCCGCAATACCTGTAGACGGGGCATCCGCCTTGATCGTGTGTCCCACCGACATGGCCAAGAGCTTCACTGACAGCCCCATTGATGTCATCGGCTTCGGCTCATCTGTCGCCATTCCATATCATGAAGTGGAGGCCATGTGGGAAGTCGAAAAGGAAGCCTTTGCGCAGGCCTACAAGATGGCCAAGCTCAACCCCTACCGGGACATTGACTACATGCACGTGCACGACTGCATGGTCAACACCCACTTCACAGTAACTGAGACAGGTGGTTATTTCCGTCCAGGCGAAGCGTGGGGAGCGATCATCGAGGGGCGCACCGCTTTTGATGGGGAAAAGCCCATCAGCACGACCGGCGGGCGGACTTCGATGGGCCACGCCTGGTCTGCTTCAGCAGGGGCTGAGATCACCGAAGCGGTACGGCAAATGCGGGAGCAGTGTGGCGACAGGCAGATCAAGCCCACACCCGAGGTAAGCGTGATCCATAACCTTGGGCATGGGCTCCATTGTAATGTCTCGGTTCTGCGGACACATTCGTAAGGAGGATACGAACATGGTAAAGATGGAGCCATACGTGAAGAAGTGGTACGACTTCTTCGAGGAAGGCAAGATTATGGGCCTCAAGTGCAACCGGTGCGGCTCATACGAGTTTCCGCCGGTGACTGTCTGCAACAACTGCTCTGGAACGGAGTTGAGCTGGGTCGAAATGAGCGGTGAAGGGAAATTAGTGGCATTCACGCTAAACCCCTATCCGGATCCACCTTTCGCCGACTTTGCACCCTTCTACTACGGCACTGTGGTGCTGAAAGAGGGCCCCTCCTATGCGACAATGATCTTCGACATCGACCAAGAGCATGAGGCAGAGGTGTTCGAGCGGCTGCCCGTTGACGTCAAGGCCGAAATCCAGCAGCGGGATGGATACAAGTATGTAGCCTTCCGGGTTAAGGAATAGTAGTCGCTACCGGCTCGCGCTCGAACAGGCGCGAGCCGGTAGCTTGGAAGAGTTGAAGGAGGTGGCGAAAATGGGTAAGTGGGCACGCGGGGTGTCTATCATCGGCGCGGCGTACACCC
>JAHELX010000246.1:0-5916 GCA_024643945.1 Anaerolineales bacterium | reverse complement strand
GGAGCTTCTCTCATGGGCTGCGCTAGAAGCGCTGGAAAGCGCAGGAATCACGCCCAAGGACGTCGATTCTCTGCTGGTTGCGCACTTTCAGACGGAACCTGTCAAAACACAATCGATCCATGCCGTAGCCGCCGAGTGGCTCGGCTTGAAGAAGAAGCCGTCGGTCAAGTACGAAACGGCCTGTGTGAGCGGCGCTAGCGGAGTCAGGTTGGCGAGTTCACTGATCGCTTCCGGGATTGACGACATCGTGCTGTTGGCCGGTGCTGAGATCCTGAACAGCGTCATCGACGAGAAACCGCTGGAGTACCGCAAACAACCCGCCTTGCGCGTGCCGATCGATCCCAACGATCAGTTTGACTTCGTGAGCAATGGGTTCGACCAGGCCTACTTCCAGCCTTTCGCCTTTGATCTGTTGGCGGGTCTTTCTGCCTTCCCGATTCTGGCCTATGCCAAGAAGTACGAGTTGGCCGTTGACCAAGTGGATGAGGCTCAAAGCGCGGCCAGCATCAGCCTGAGACGCAATGCAGCGAGGAATCCGCGGGCGTGGTATCGCGAGGAGTTCGCAGAGATAGCCAAAGAGGCCGGTTTTGATAATGTGATGGATTACATGAAGTCCACCACCTACAACCCCTTCGTGAGTTGGCCCGTGCGGGCTGAGCACATCTATAAGTGTGCAGACGGGGCCGCGGCCTTGGTCCTGTGCCCAGCCGAGGATGCCACGAAGTATGCCAAGACGCCGGTTGACGTGTTGGGAGTCGGCGTCGCTGGAGGGCTCCCGTACTATGCCGATCCCCTCAATCTACCAACGGAGAAGGCGGCTTTCGAGCAAGCGTACAAGATGGCCAATTTGAATCCTGAGGAGATTGAGTACCTGGGTTTGCACGATTGCATGGTCCACCAACATATCACGGTCTCCGAGATGGCCGGATACTTTGCCCCGGGCGAAGCATGGCGGGCGATCATCGAAGGGCGAACAGCCTTCGACGGTGATAAACCGATCAACACGCATGGGGGCACGCCCTCGATGGGCAACACCTACGATGTCTCGGGGATTGCCGAAATCGGCGAGGCCGTCCTGCAGATGAGAGGTGAGTGCGATCAGCGGCAGATCGACCCACCGCCTAAGGTTGGGGTCATTCATGCTCTTGGGTGTGGACCGACCTTCGGCGCGACTGTCCTGAGGAGGCGATAGCCATGGAAATGCAAGAGCGCTACGTTGACAACTTCTACAAACACTTGGCTGAGCACAGACTCATGGGCCAGAAATGCAATGACTGTGGCACGTACAGGCTTCTACCCGTGCCGGTCTGCGAGAATTGCCAGGGGACCAATCTATCGTGGACGGAACTGGGTAAGGAGGGCAAGCTGCTGCTCTTCTCAATCACGTACATGCCACCCGCTCGCTTCGCCAAATATGCCCCATGTGCCTTTGGGTCCGTGCAGCTAAAGGAGGGGCCGGTATTCTGGACTCTGGTCGAAGGAATCGACTTGAACAATCCAGAGAAGGACTTTGACCGGCTTCCACTGGATGTAGACATCGAGATGAGGGACATGGCGGGTAACCGCGTCCCAATCTGCAAAGTCCGGTAAGGACATTTGCAACTGTCTAGATCAGACCAGCTTAAGCGGCGCGCCTCCATGGGTCCTTCTTGAGCTGGTCTGGCTTTTGTCCGTTCTTGGGTCCATACGGAGGGGCCAGAATGTATTTGGGCATTCGGAGAAGCCAGTGGCCTCCGAATGATACTGGTCAAGAAGTATCTCCCACTGGGTGTAACCGTTTGTTTTAACACATCCAAGATCTATCAAGGAGAATTTCCTATGGCTACAGATACGACGCAACAAACACAAGCTACCCTGGCCCATCACTTACAAGCACTTGGCCAAGGCACAGATGCTATTCTGAGTGACTACACTGAGAATTCCATTCTCTTCACCCCGAATGGTCCTGTACGCGGACTAGGGGAGTTACGGACGTTCTTTGAGGCGTTCATCAGTAATTTGCCGTCAGGCATGATGGAAGCCTTCGAAATGGTTCGGCAGGATGTTGACGGCGAAATCGCATATATCCTGTGGAAGGCAGAACCATTTGCTCCTCTGGGCACCGACACGTTTGTGGTGCGGAACGGTAAAATCATGGTACAGACCTTTGCCGCCTACATGCCGTCGTAAGTTAACAAAGTACGAACTGTGAAGGACTGTGCAATCCATGCCTGCCGCCCAACCCCGGCGTGCAGCCGACCGCCTTCGGCGCGGGTACGTGTGCACCTTGAGCCAGCCATCGTTCTGGTTGTTGAAGGGAGTCTTGCTAGAGACGGCGGCTGACGCCGAATCGTCAGGGTGAAGACGGGTGTCTTCTGCACTCTGTAAAGGAGGAATAGCCTCGCTATGGGAGTAATGGCAGAGTTACAGGCCAAGGCCAAGAGTTCCCCCAGGAAGGTCGTCTTCCCTGAAGGAACAGAGGAGAGAATCGTCAGGGCAGCAGCACTCGTAGCCCAGGAAGGAATTGCGTTCCCGATCCTGCTGGGAAACGAAAGTGACATCATCAATTTGTCTGCCCAGGCTGACCTGGATCTGACAGGGCTTAGTGTGATCGATCCTCTCTCGTCACCAAAGTTAGATTCATATGTGGCAGAGTACTGTAGAGTTAGGGATATTCCCGAGGGAGCCGCTCTCAGGATCCTTAGAAAACCCCTTTACTTCGGAGCAATGATGGTGAAGGTGGGTGATGCGGATGCGATGGTAGCCGGAATCGCCCATGCCACCGAAGACGTAATCATGGCCAGCGAACTGATCGTCGGGATGCAAGAGGGTATCTCTACACCCTCCAGTGTATTCTTAATGGACACCCCCGGCTACGCAGGTGAGGAGGGCAGTCTGCTTATCTTCGCAGACGCTGCAGTTAACCCTGATCCCACTCCTGAACAACTTGCCGACATTGCGATTGCGAGTGCAAGAAGTGCCAGGGAATTGCTGGGCTGGGAACCAAGGGTAGCAATGCTCTCCTTTTCTACTAAGGGCAGCGCCATCCATCCTCACGTGGATAAAGTCGTTAAAGCGCTTGAACTCGTCAGGGAGCGAAGGCCTGAACTGCTCATCGACGGAGAATTGCAGGCCGATGCGGCCCTCGTCCCGGAGGTAGCCAGCAAGAAAGTGAAAGAAGCGAGCCCTGTAGCCGGGAAAGCCAATGTTCTCATCTTTCCTGATCTCAATGCGGGAAACATCGCCTATAAGCTTGTCCAGCGGCTGGCGCAGGCGGCCGCGTACGGTCCGGTCTTGCAAGGCTTTGCCAGGCCTGTAAGCGACCTCTCGCGAGGAGCAACCGTAGACGACATTGTTGGTGCGACCACCATGGTGGTGGTGAGGGCGCAAGCGCTATGAAAGTCCTTGTCATTAACTGCGGAAGTTCGTCGATCAAATATCAGCTTTATGATGCTGATGTTGAGCAAATCCTTGCTGAAGGGATTGTGGCGCGGATAGGAGAAGAAGGTTCCTACCTCAAGCACCAAGCCGAGGAGAAGAGGCTTCGGAAAGAGATAGCCGTTCCCACTCATCGAAAAGGCTTCGAGCTTATTGTGCAATCGCTACTCGATAGAGAATATGGAGTGCTTCACGACATTTCTGAAGTATCAGCGGTTGGGCACAGAACGGTTCACGGAGGCGATACCTTTATCGAGTCCACCCTCATCACTGAAGAGGTCATCGAAAAAATGGAGGAGTGCATACCCCTTGCGCCACTTCACAACCCTGCGAACTTGCTTGGCATCCGAGAGGCCAGACGGATTCTCCCCGATGTTCCGCATGTTGCGGTTTTCGATACGGCGTTTCATCAGACGATGCCACCCAGAGCCTATCTCTATGCATTGCCCTATGAGTACTACCAGACACACAAGATCAGGAGATATGGGTTTCATGGCACATCTTGCAGGTATGTAAGTCGAAAAGCGGCTAACATTTTGAGAAGGCCCCTCAAAGAGCTGAAGATGATCGTATGCCATCTAGGTAATGGTGTGACGGTTGCAGCAGTTGATGGCGACAAGTCCATTGATACGAGCATGGGCCTCACCCCCTTGGAAGGGCTAATGATGGGAACCAGGTCAGGCGATATTGATCCAGGGGTGATTTTCTTTCTCCACAGGCAAGTCGGGCTGAGTATCGATCGCATCGATGATCTTCTTAACAGAGAAAGTGGTCTGCTGGGGGTGTCGGGCGTCAGCAATGACATGAGAGAAATCGTTGAGAAAGCCAGGTGTGGAGATGAACGCTGCCAATTGGCAATGGAGATGTTTGCGTACAAGGTGAAGAAATATATTGGTGCCTATGCAGCGGCATTGGGAGGGATCGACACCTTGGTGTTTACCGCAGGAATTGGCGAGAATTCACATATCATGAGGGGAATGATATGTGAGGGTTTGGAGTTCTTGGGAATCAAGCTAGACGAGAACAGAAACAAAGACACAATAGGGGTCGAACAGATCATCAGCACGCCGGATTCGCGGGTAAGCGTCATTGTAGTTCCCACCAACGAGGAACAGATGATCGTGTGGGACACCTTGACTGTGGCCGGTCTGCCTGTCAAGGGGTAACTGCACGCCGCATGACATATCGAAGCCAGGGAAAGAAAGGGGGCAAGAACACAATGACGGAAGACAGGACGCTTGAAGAGCGGGTCAAAGCAGCGGTTGCGAGAGTCTTTCACAGAGAGGTGAGTCAGCTAAGCCCAGATACTCGTTTTGTCGAGGATCTCCTGGCTAAGTCCCTAAATATTATTGAGCTAACAGCGGTGTTGGAGGATGAATTTGGTATTGAAATTCCTGGCTCGGAAGCCAGGAGGAGAAAGACCATAGGGGAAGCCATTGAGCTTGTCCAGAACTTGCTTGAGCAGCGATAGGCCTAAGACGCTTCACCTGCGACTAGAGCTGCCATACCGACGGCGTACTCACCATCGTACGAGAGGCTCAGCAGCACCCTGGCTGCGCCACGTTGCGCGGCTAGTTGAGCAAACTTGCCTTTAAGAACTGGGATGGGTTCTCCAAATTCCCCATCCCTTATTTCTATCTCTGTCAATTGTACGCCGGTTTCCCAGCCCATACCAAACGTCTTGAAGATGGCTTCCTTGCCGGCAAATGTCATCGCAAAGTAAGCGACAGGGTCAGCATGTGTTTCGGCACGCTGCTGCTCCCATGGCGTAAATACCTTATCCAAGAATACCTTGCCGGCCGTATCTACCGCGTCTTTCACTCTGCTGATGCTGACGATATCTATGCCTACACCCAATACCATCGCCACTCCTGGATCTTTCTTTCGTGGGGGAGTTTTAGTCCTTTGGGAAGATCTTGCCAAGCGAGTCGATACTCTTGTGTGGTTTGCTGTGCGTTTGCCACAAGCAATTGTACCACTGAATGTACTGTTGACAAACCTGACAATCTCCCATTTCGCTTAACTTGTGACCAATAGGGTAAGCCCTCTCATGTAACACGCGGAGGCGACCCGTGCGTGGGTCCGCTTCGAGGGGGATGGCGACTGGACTGGAATCATCGTCGAGGATGATGGCCGGGGGTTCGACCCGGCCCAGGCTACCGAAGAAGGCCGGCAGTATTTCGGCCTGCAGATCATGCACGAGCGGGCGGAGAGCGTGGGTGGCAGCCTGGAACTCGATTCCCAGCCCGGGAAGGGCACGCGGGTCGTGATCCGGGTGCCCCGCGCGCCCCGAGAATGAGGAGTACCATGGAACCCTTACGCATCCTGCTCGTAGACGACCATATCCTGTTCCGCAAAGGCGTGGCTTCGTTGCTGGCCTCTCGCCCAAGCCTGGAAGTCGTGGGGGAGGCTGGGGATGGGCCTGAAGCAGTAGCGCGCGCCCGGGAGACGCTGCCGGATGTGATACTCATGGACATCGGCATGCCCAAATGTGATGGC
>JAHELX010000245.1 GCA_024643945.1 Anaerolineales bacterium | reverse complement strand
GGTTAAGGGCCTCCAATGGGCCAAATTGATACCACAGGAAGTGATCAGGAAATTCAAAGGCGAAGGCTTTATCGTAAGCCACCACGGCCGCCGCTGGGTCTCCCAGGGCCAGGTACTCATCTCCCAGGTTGAAAAGGGCGTAGCCGTCACCCACAGTTTGTGTCTCCGCCTGCGCCTGAGCCAGGGCATGGCGATGGTTAGTCTCCTCCTCCCAGTCGTCGCCCAAGATTGCCGCCACCAGTGCTTCTTGCTCTGGCCGGTAGACGGGAATGTAGCCACGATTGAAAGGCCGCCACCATGCGTCGAATTGGGCGTAGGAGATGCTGAATTGCGGCCCGGTGTAGGGATCGTTGGCGATAAAAAGATCGCGATTCGTGTCGTAACCGCGCAACACGCGATAATGTCCCACCAGTACACCATCCTGGGGGCGGGCCAGCCATTGATGGACGATGACGGGCAAATCGTTGGCCAGCAGCCGTTCCATCAACTCTTCGTCGCCGTTGACACGGTAAACGGCTCCCAGTCCCAGCGAATGCAGGTAACTCACCATCTCCTGAGGGGAGACGTTTTTATCCTCGGGACTCCCCTTGACCACGTCCGCGGCGTCAAACTGGGTGATTTCCACCCCGAAAAAGCTGGCTGCCGCCGCCAGAGAGACCGGGCCGCAGTTGTTCAGCTTCTGGTATTCGTGATTCATAGGCTCCAGGAAGATCGCGGACGGCGGAGTGGGCCAGGGCGTGGGCGTATGGGTCGGGATGGGGGTGGGGGTGGGCGAAGGCGTCGCCGTAGGCGAGGGGCTGGGTATCTGGGTAGGCGTCAGGGAAGGCGTCAGGGAAGGCGTCGGGCCAGGTGTGGGCGTAACCTGCGGCGAATCAAACAGGGCGCTACGGGGTGTTACTGGCACGACCGTGGGGGCATCCGCCAGCGCCAATGAGGTGGGCGGACGGTAAATGAAGGTTGCCCATAACGCGAACAGGGCTGCGCCTCCCACGCTGATCAGAATCAGCAGCACGCAGCCAACCCGTTCCAATGGACCAAAGTTGATCTTTCCTGTCTGTTTTGTTCTCATGGTGACTATTATACTCGTTCGTTGCACCAATTTCAAGCCGCGTCGGCAAACCGCTGGCTAACTGTGGGATTTGATTTCTCTACAGGCGAGCAAACCTGAAATTCTCTTTACAGCGCTCTAAAGTTATGTTAAAATGGTAGAGGCTAGCTCGTTGGCTGTATTGCCTCTGACTTGTTGGGTGCCTGCACGGGGAAAGTAACGTGGAAGAGCTCACTGGTAAGCAACTTGGCCCGTATCGAGTTGTCGCTCCGCTGGGCGAGGGAGGTATGGCTGCGGTTTATAAGGCATACCAGGCCGGAATGGATCGGTATGTTGCCCTCAAGATTCTGCCTCGCTACTTTGCCAGCGATCCGCAATTCGTGGGCCGTTTCGAACAAGAGGCCAAAGTTCTCGCCAGGCTCCTGCATCCGCACATTCTCCCTGTTCATGATTACGGCGAAGCCGATGGCTATACTTACATTGTCATGCCGTTCGTTGACAGCGGCACTCTGGCCGATCTGTTGCGCGGCGGACCGCTGTCCCTGGCACAAATCCGCAGTATTATCGCCCAGGTAGGCGACGCGCTCGACTACGCCCACTCGCAGGGGGTAATCCACCGCGACGTAAAGCCGAGTAACATTCTGGTTGACCAACGAGGTAATTGTCTCCTGACCGATTTCGGCATCGCCAAGATGGTGGAGGCGACCGTTCACTTCACCCGCACTGGTGGACTCGTGGGCACACCCGCCTATATGTCCCCTGAGCAAATCACAGGCGAAGAATTGGACGGGCGCAGCGATATCTATTCATTGGGGATTGTATTGTACGAGATGGCAACCGGTCGTCCGCCGTACCAGGCCGAGACACCCCCGGCCATCTTCGTCAAACATCTCCACGATCCCTTGCCGCCGCCCCGCTCTTTAAACCCATCCCTGCCGGAAGCCGTGGAGCGAGTGATCTTGAAGTCGCTGGCCAAGCGGCGCGAGGACCGCTATCAGACTGGTGGGGATATGGTACAGGCACTGCGGTCAGTCATTCCAGATACGCCTTTGACCGAAAGTGTGCCGGTTGACGAAGAGACTGCTGTGATCTCGGGCGAGGTTGTGATTGAAGGGACCGATTCGGACCTGGCCGAAGCGATTGATACTGAGTTGTTGGTGACGCCAACTGAGCCACCCCTTCCAACACCTACTTCACTCCAGGAGCGCAGAGACGTCATTGGCGTCTCCACTGCCAGAGAACGTCTAGTTGCCTGGCTCTCTGGCCTTGACGTGAAGCGCGTCATCCAGGCGCTCACCCAACCCATCGCTTTAGCAATTCTCGCTGGCTTTGCCCTTCTGGTAGTGCTGGGGCTGGTGGCCAGCTTTGCTTTGAGACCGCTGCCCGGTGTGCTGGATTCTCGCCTGGCCTTTGTCTCCGACCGTGACGGTAATCCCGAGATATATGTGATGGATGAAAAAGGCGAGGTCATTCAGCTTACTCGCCATGCTGCCTCCGATGACGACCCATCGTGGTCGCCAGATAAGACTCGCATCGCCTTCGCTTCGAATCGCGATGGAGACTGGGAGATTTACTGGATGAACGCTGATGGAACTGGGCTGACGCGAGTGACTCACAATCCAGCTCGCGACATTGAGCCAGCCTGGTCGCCAGATGGAACCTATATTGCCTTCACCTCGGATCGCGGTGGCAAGCGAGAGATTTACATAGCTGGACCTTCTAGAGTCACGCGTGTCACCCACACCCCTGGCAATGCTGAAAGCTGGGAACCAGCCTGGGGACCAAATGGCACCATTTTTTTTACCTCGGATCGTAACGGCAAACGAGAGGTATATCGCAGTACTGAGGCTGGGGAGGTGGTACGTGTAACCTACACGCCTGGCAAGGGTGAAAGTTGGTCGCCGGCCTGGGCGTGGGGTGGCAATTACACCGCCTTTGTATCGAACCGGGATGGACTACAGGAGGTTTATATCCTCTCAGAGGGAGGTGTACTGCGCCGCGTCAGCCACACTCCCGGCGGCCAGGGGAGTTGGGAGCCGGCTTGTTCTAAATCAGGGCAATACATCGCTTTCACATCTGATCGAGCGGGGCAGTCGGAAGTTTACACGATCGCTGAGGAAGGTGTGCGTCAATTGACCCAGACCCCTGGCGATGGACAGAGCTGGTCGCCGGCCTGGTAAACCATAGAGATGGCCTGATCTGGTCATGACCACACCGGGGCCAGGGGATGACAAACGGCAGAAATGCAAAAGGCACGGAGGAAGCCGTACCTTTTGCATTTGAGTCATTTGAGAATATTTGCTGTAAGCCTAGCCGGCCTTGTCTCCTGGCCTGAGATTGGCAGGAACAGAGGCCTGGATCTCTTCAGCCCTCTTGCGCGCCTCGGCCACAATCACTTCGGCACGTTTGCGGGCATCGGCCGTGATCTCCTCACCGCGCCGGCGGGCATCAGCAACAATTGCCTCTGCCTTTTCGCGGGCCTCGCCGATGGTTTCACCGGCCCGATCTTTTAGTTCAAGACTGGTGTCTCGAATCTGCGTTCGCGTCTCTTCTCCCGATTGCGGGGCTAGCAGCAAAGCTATTGCTGCACCTACCAATCCACCAACAACCAGTCCGGCGAAAAACTCGCCACCCCCATTGCGATCTGCCATTGTTTACCTCCTTTGCACTATACCTTGTTTTGTAGACTGCGACCCTAATGTCGGGGTCGGGTGAATGTTCTGATGATGCTCTTCACCGCCGATACGTAGCTCATCACCTCGATAACTGGCTTGACGACAGTATCGCTCATAAAGACTGCCCGGCTTTGGACGGTGCGGACGGCATCATCTGCCCGTTCCAGCATTGGCCGTAATTCGTTCTCAAGGAACTGAATGAGATCGTACAGCTTCAGCGCAGCGTAAATGGTAGCCACCACTGCCACAATCATCAGCAGGCCGATGATCATCGACTGGATGCCCAGCAAGATGATGAAAATGTCGCGCAATACAGCGGCTACTGGCGGATTGTTAAACAGCAGCACGCCGATGACGATGAGAGCAGCCAGGATGACCAGGGCTACCACCGCCGCGATGATAGCTGGCTTGCGGCTGGCACTCAAGCCAGCCGATACTCCTGCGGAACTTTCTTCTTGAGTGGCTCCCGGCAAGGCGGGCACCTCGCCAGGTGACGATGTGCTCGGGCCCGGGCTGGGGTGATTGTCGTTTGGAATGGCCATTTGTCTCCTCCGCTGTGTACAATGAAGCACCCAAAGAATTATATCATACCTTTAACCACCTGGCAATGAATAACATACCCCAACTCCCCAGGCTGGCTTCAATCATGTGTAATGGCCCGATCATAAAGATGTCCAGGCCGATGGCGTCTCCGGCGAACTGCCCCAGCGCGAAACCGATGCCAGCCGCGATTAGATATAGCGGCAGCTCACGAAATGTTCGTCCACGCCACAGGTGGAACAGCGCGCCGTATATGCCGGCGATGAGGGATGAAAATAGTAAGGAAGGAGACATTGAAATCCTTATTGCAATTATAGCCTAAAATGTGGTTCCTGTCCTTAACTCAGGATTAAGCCATCCTTAAGCGAACCTTATGAATCTTGCCTGATCTCGTAGTTACTATTTCTCAATGGTCCCTCCGCCCAACACCAGGTCGCCCTGGTAAAGAACGACTCCCTGTCCAGGGGTGATGTCACGTAACGATGCGTCGAAGCGGACGTGGGCGCGGCCGCCAGGTTGGGGGGTGAGGGTAGCCAGCGCTTCTCGCGCCTTGTAGCGAATCTTGGCAGTGACGCGCAGTGGGTTGGCGGGCGGGTGGCCGCTCACGTAGGTCATATCCACGGCGATCAGCTCGCGGCGGCCCAATTCTTCAGCCCTGCCCACGATAACCGCGTTGCGCCCTGGGTCCAGCGCCAGCACGTAAAGCGCTTGCGGCGCAGCGATGCCTAACCCCCTGCGCTGGCCGATGGTGGAATAAGGCAGTCCCCGGTGCTCGCCCAGGGTACGGCCGGCCGTGTCGAGAATCGGTCCGGGCTGGGCGGATTCAGGCGCATGGCGGGAGAGGAACTCCCGGTAATCGCCGTTTCCCAGGAAGCAAAGGTCCTGGCTGTCGGCCCGGTTGAAGACGGGCAATCCGCGCACCTGGGCCATCTCTCGCACCTCTGACTTGATATAATCACCTAATGGAAAAAGAGCGTGAGCCAGTTGCGCTTGCCCCAGCCGGTGGAGTACGTAACTCTGGTCCTTGGCCGGGTCGATCCCCTTGAGCAATTGGAATGTGCCGTCCTCCACCTGGCGCACGCGGGCATAGTGGCCGGTCGCCAGGAAATCGGCGTCCAGCGCCAGCGCCTCGTCCAACAGCCGGCCGAAGCGAATCTGCCGGTTGCAGATCAGGCAGGGGTTGGGGGTGAGACCGCGCGCATACGTCTTGGTGAAGTAGTCGACCACGGTCGTCTTGAAAATTTCCCTGTAATCTCGCACGTAGAAAGGGATGCCCAACATATCGGCCACCTGGCGGGCGTCGGCGACGGCATCCGGCGTGCAGCAGCGATTGGCTCCCGGGCCATCTTCGGCCCACAGCCGCAACATCACGCCAATTACCTCGTAACCCTGCCCTAGTAGCAGGGCCGCTGCCATCGAACTATCCACGCCGCCGCTCATCGCCACGACGACACGCTGCTTAGTTCTATTCTTCGTCATCTGTCCCTGTCTATTATCTACCATAGTTGCATATCTTGATATCCTGATACTACCAAGTCTTATGTTACAGTCATATCGACTTGAGCACAAATCCAGGGGATGCCAAGTCCCAACCGAAATGGGCCATGAGATAGGACACCGCTCTTAGTATCGCTTCAACCGCACCTGCCAGGTCCAGGTGGAGCCGGTGGAGATTCCCACAGCCGACCCTACCAGCACAGGCCTTCCCGGAACTGACGGCCCGCGAGCGTGAAGTGCTCGAATTGATTGCGCAAGGCTTGAGCAACCATGAGATTGCCGAGCGCCTGGTCATCAGCCCGAAAACGGTCCGCAATCACATTACCAGTATCTTTAGCAAGCTCCAGGTAGCCGACCGGACGCAGGCCATCCTTCGTGCCCGGGATGCCGGGATGGGATGATTCCTCACTGCAGATTCTGAGGATTCCGCACAAAAGTCACTAGACTGAGCATAGATTGTGTGATATAATATACAATGAAGGGTATGCCAAGGGCTGATGAGCCCTGCGCCTAGCGCGTCTTGCAACTTCCACCACCATTCCTGCTAGTCCCTCTTTTACGTCTCTGCCCCCCCTCTTGCTTGTCTTTCCTGGTAACTGCTCCGACCAAGCATTTATCCTGTCAGCGATACAGGCTACCCATAGCGGTGATCCAGGCTCGCTGTCATTCATATCATAGGCTGTATCCCAACCAGGAGGTGGTGCCTATCGTTTGTGTATCTCCGCTTGAAGAGGTGGGTCTCTCTTTTCGGACCTCATAGACTGGTTTGTCCGGTTGACGTCATTGAGTCCAATCCAGGTGCAAAGCAGGTGAGGCGCACTGTTTGGCTTGGTTAATTGCTGCCCCAGGCTAGTCATGGCCCGAAGGATTGCTTCAAGAACAGGAGGAAAAGAAATGATCAAGTCTGTCACAAAGAACGGTGAGGCGCACGCACTACGACATTTGTTGTTGGCCTGTGCGCACATATTGCTGATCGTCGGCTTGCTATTCCCCGTAAGCGTGGCCAACGCTGATAATCCAGTCCCTACACCTACACTGGATAAAGAGGTACCTCCACCTCCACCTCCCGGGCGAGAGCCATTGGCACCCATAGAGTCTTCCGCGGGGTTCCAGGCTCGTGACGGCAGAGTCAACGTCATCATTGTTCTGAAGGCCCAACCCCTGCATGAGATAGCGGCGCAGGTGCAGGCAGACTTCGAACCCTCCCTGGAATTTCTGCGGCGTCAAATTCAGGAAATCCATGCCACAGCAGCGCCATTGATACCGGAACAAGGATGGGCTACAAGGGAAGAGGAACTGGCAGCAACCCAGATGATGGGCGGGATTGAGCGGCCAGAACTCCCGGCTGAGGGAGAACGGGTCCCAACCTCAGTAGGTGCGGGCTTGACTGCTGAGCAACTGGCACAGACGCGCGACCTTTCGGCTCAGATGGAAGTAACCATGCAGAGCATGCGCCGCGAGATAGTCAGGCGCGCCCAACCCGAGATCGAGGCCTCTCAAGCTGAATTGGTCCAATGGCTTGAATCAGTGGGAGCTATTGTTCACTCCCGAGTGCGTGTCGTAAATGCAGTGGCTGCCGCGGTACCTCAAGAGCAGTTGGATGTGCTGAGAGCACGCCCAGATGTAGCTGAAGTCTCAGAGGATCAGCTAATGTGGTCCTTATTAGACGACAGTCACTATGCTATTGACCAGGACACTTGGCAAAGCAATGGCTACGCGGGTGGAATCTGGGATCTTGGCGTTATTGACAGCGGTGTGGATTCGAGGCATCCGCGTCTCGATCATCTGGCCTGGTCTTCCAGAGTCTGCCTGGCGGCGGCAGGCAATCCCTGGTGGGATAACTCGTCTGATGACGTCAACGGCCATGGGACCCACGTAGCCGGTATCGTCGTGAACAACGACGGTACCTACTGGGGTATAGCCTGGGACACTGATTTGGCTCTCAATCTTAAAGCCGGTTATGACCTTGACGGTAGTGATGGAGGGGGAGCCCAAATGGCTACGTCTGACCAGATGGATTGCGTAGATTGGGCTCTGACAACTGCGCCTGATGATGCCGATGTCTTCAACCTTAGCTATGGAGGTTGTGCCTCGGATGATGATAGCCCGGCAGCCAGGTTCTGGGACGCGGTGGTAAGCGACATGCTCACTCCAGCCGCCATCGCGGCTGGCAACTACGATCCGATTGTGCCCTGCTCACGTTACATAGGTAGCCCCGCCATTGCCTACAACGTCCTTGCCGTGGCTAACGTCGATGACCGGAATACTGCCAGCGCAAGCGATCCACGGAGAGGAGACGATGTCATCAACGCCAGCAGCAGTTGGGGACCTACACCAGGGCTCCGGAGGAAACCCGATATCGCCGCACCGGGTACCAATATTAGGTCCACCAACAACAATTGGGAAGGAACGTCACCGGACTGGGTGGAATACTCTGGCACGAGCATGGCCGCCCCCCACGTGGCCGGTGCCCTTCTGCTGTTGGAGGAATATGGCATCCAAGACCCCCGTGTCCAGAAGGCAGTGTTGATTAGCACCGCCCAGGACAAAGGATCAGCCGGATGGGATTCCCAATACGGATGGGGCTACATTGACTTGGGGCATGCTTGGTTCCACAGAGGCGATTGGTTCAGCGGCTCGATTTCACCCTCGCCCGATCATCGTCTCTACAAAGGCCGTTGCTACAGTGACGATACGGCTGCCCTGGTCTGGAACCGGCGGGTTGTCTACAATGGTGATAGCTATCCCAGCACTTACTACACCCTCAGCGACCTTGATCTC
>JAHELX010000244.1 GCA_024643945.1 Anaerolineales bacterium | reverse complement strand
AATCAAGAAACGGGCAAAGTGTTGGCCTTCACCGCCGATACCATACGTGATCCGCGTGTAGTACACCTGGCCCGTCATGCTGACATTCTAATCCACGAGGCGACCGGAGAATATTTTGGCCACTCCACCGGAGCTGATGCCGCCCGTGACGCCCTGGAAGCCGGTACCGAACGCCTGGTGCTCATCCACTACGCCTCCGTGCGTGGCAACCCACAAGCAGTTCTAGAGGAAGCAAAGGCCATTTTCCAGGGGCCGGTGGAGCTGGCAGAAGATTTTAAGATATACGAGTTTTAGTGCTGTTGGCACAAAAAGGTTGAAATGCGCGAGCGCAGACTCCTTGTACTTGTTCAATAATAACTTTGCATTTTAATCGGCAAATCAGGCGTAAACTGATTGCAAAAGTACCAGGTTATTTCTGGACAAGTGCTCGGGTGCATGAGCGAAACCGGTGGCTGGCTATCTTCCTTCAGGCTTCGATCGGCTTGCAGGTAGCATGGAGGTACGCAAAATCGCCCCGGGGGGGCATCAACTCGGTGACCTCCATCACTTCGAACATCTGGTTGCCAATCCGCACACGGTCGCCCGGCCTGGGCTCCCGATCCATATTCTGGATACCGCCCACATCACGTCGCCCGGGTACCACAAAGCTGACTTTGTAGATCATAATTCAGATCTCCTCTCACGCAGGTGCGATGGATGGTCAGATCAGATTGCGGTAGCGCAACTTGAACGACAGATCAGCGGCAATGTTACGCATAACCAGGAAACCCAGGTGCGTATCTTCATAGCACAACGCCAGGAAGTCTTCGCAATTGATAGCATATAGCTCGGTATCCGACGCCGCGCGCACCGTGGCCGATCGGGCACCACGGTCCACCAACCCCATCTCGCCGAAGCTTTGCCCCTTGCCCAGGGTCACCAGCACCGAATTGGCCAGCTCCGGCTTGACCTCAAGCACATCAGGATTGGTGATGATCTGCACCGTGCCGTCTCGAATGAGGTAGAAGTTGTCAGTCGCGTCTTTGATGTTTAGGATAACATCCCCCGCCTTGTAGCTGGTTTCGGTGCACAACGCTGCTACTTTTGAAAGCTCTTCATCGGACAGCCCGTTGAACATATCCTGTCGCTTGAGGAAATCCTTTTTGTCTAACATGGGGACAGCCTCCTTATCTTGCCTGTGAAGTACTTGTTCAAAAACAACCTGGTATTTTTATGACGGTTTTACGCCGAATTTCTGTTCCAGGGTGCGAGGCCGTTAATGAACAAGTGCTAGGACCCTAACTCTCCTCTATTATAGCACATTATAGCGCGCTTGTGACCGGGAATCTAGTACTCACTCGTCGAGCCAACTTCGCCAGCGTGATGATGGTGTGCGTTTCCTATATAGTGAGCTACCGGGTGGCGGATAGACTGGATTTCCTCCATCTTGGAGGGCGAATCGTTGGCGCAGGCTCTCCTTGCTGGCGGAGATCAACGCACCAGGACGACGCGCGCTGGCGCACCGTCACCATCGCGCACCTTGAGCGGAAGGCAGATGAGCTCATAGCGACCTTCAGGAACCTGGCTCAGGTTTAGGCCTTCAATAATGACGATCCCGTTTTCCAGGAGTGTGCGATGCACCTCTGGTTCCCGCGCGTCAAAGGCTTCTATCGAAAGGTAATCTATGCCCACCAACTTGATTCCCTTGGGAAGCAACCAGTGGGCCGCATCTTTTGAGAGAGAGACGAAATCGTGTTCAAAATCATAGGGCCCTCCCGTCCATAGGTCCGAGTTGCGGGTTTTGATGAGAAGGCGCTGAACGTTGCGAATGCCTAACTGCCCCAAGTCGGTAGCGGTGATGAGATTTCCCACTGGACGGGGCTCGACTACAAGCGCCGGGCCGATGAGCACGTCCAGAGGCAGACGGTCAACTGGTATTCCTTGCTCTGTGAAGTGGCGCGGCGCATCCACGTGAGTGAGCGTGTGGGTTCCTATCTCCATACGTGAGACGTTAAACTCGTCCCCTTGCCTGACAGACGAGACCCGTTCTATCCGTATCGGAGGGTCACCAGGCCAGACTGGCATAGCAGGAGAAATTGGCAGAGAGATGTCGTAGTAGACAGGCATTTATTCTTCTCCCGGCAATGCAGAGGACAATTGATGGGCCTGGTTGCCCAGACCTTGGCCTAGCATTTGGATGCCGGTAGCCAAGATGTGCAATTCGTGGGCCAGGCGCTCGGCTTCCTCGCGATGCTTCTCAAGGGCTGTTTGTTGCATAGTTATTACCTGGGTGAGAGTCTTCACCAGCTTATTAGCTTGAGCCAGGGCTCTCTCTTTTTCCGCCAGTTGAGCCACAAGGTCACTGCTCTCTGGTTGCTCGCTGGGACCCAACCTGGCTCGAGAGATTTGGCTCTGAAGGCCGGTCACAATTGCTTCCTTCTCCGCCAACTGTGCCTTGAGACTGTTGATCTCTTGGCTCATCATCTGACTTTGGGCAATTGCTTGCTTCTTCAGGTTCGCCAGCACCGTTTCCTTCTTTTTGAGCAATGCCTGCCAGCGAGCGACGTCGGTCTCAATGACAGCGACCTGGGCCTGGTGTGCAGATGGCTGTTGCTCTTGCAGAGCCCTCTCTTGTTGCTGGAGCAACGACGTCAGCCGTTGGATTTCTCGCTGCTGGCTGGCAAGTTTTTCCGACATCGCTGCTTCTGCCGCGGCAGCGGGAGCACGGCCAGCAGACCCAACCTGAAGCGCGCGATCAATGGCGGACATCATGTCTTCAATTTGGAAGGGCTTGATGAGGTAATCGATAGCCCCCAGCCGAAAAGCGCGTATAGCTGTCTCTTCAGAGCCGTGAAAGGTCATCACGATGGTCGGTATACGGATGTCTCGGTTATTGAGTTCTTCCAGTACGTCGAGTCCGTGCATCTTGGGCAATTTCAAGTCGGTGATAATCAGATCAGGTTTCTCTTCAATTGCCTTTCTCAGTCCCAATTCGCCATCTCTGGCGGTGATGACATCCCATCCTTCGGGCTTGAGGAGCTTGTTGGCGATAAAGACGATCTGCTCTCGCCGGTCTTCGATAATCAAGACTGTTTTTGCCATCTCCTTCCCTCGCCTCACAACATCCCTCGCACCATGAGTGCGTGATAAAATGCGTCCCTCACCCATTATAGCACAAAAGGCAATGGATGCCAGCGAATGGGTAACACCAATTAAACGTTTGACAGGTGAGAAAAACGTGTGCTATCATTCAATGAGTAGTTACCTTTGCCGATTAGGAGGTATCATGCGTATGTATCGACAATATGGCTTTGAAGTGCCACGCGGCGGTCTTGCAACAACCGCAGATGAGGCGGCCAAGATTGCCTCTGAGATTGGGTTTCCAGTTGCGCTCAAGATTGTCTCTCCTGACATCCTGCACAAGACGGATGTGGGGGGCGTAGTACTCGATCTGGAGAGTCCTGAAGCAGTGCGCCAGGCCTTCGAACGCACTGCGGCTTCGGTGCAGGCGGCCCATCCCAAAGCTAATATCGAGGGCATTGAGATCCAGGAGATGGTGGCCGGGGGCACTGAGATCATCATAGGATTGTTGGACGATCCCCAGTTTGGCCCGGTGATCATGTTTGGGCTTGGTGGCGTGTTCACTGAAATCATTCAGGACGTTAGCTTTCGCGTCTTACCCATTGAACGAACGGACGCGTTGCAAATGATCCGTGAGACGCAAGGCTACCGAATCCTTCAGGGTTACCGGGGGCAGCCGCCTGTCTCCGAGGAGATGCTGGTTGATTTGTTGATGAATGCCAATCACATGGGCGTCGACCTGGCAGGCAGGGTAGAGTCTATAGACTTCAACCCTATTGTCGTTTGGGAAGATCAGCACCGGGTGTTGGACGCCAAGATTCTTTGGCATCAGCAGGCTAGGCCTGCGCCGTTGGTAACGCCGCCTAATACGAGGCATCTTCAGAACTTTTTCAGGGCCAAATCGGTGGCATTGATCGGGGCTTCGGCGACACCTGGCAAGATCGGGAACGCCGTGCTGGATAGTTTGCTTAACTATGAATATCAAGGGCTGGTCTACCCCATCAATCCTGGGCGAGATGAGATTATGGGAGTCAAGACGTATCCCTCGCTGGCGGCTATCCCAGAGCAGGTAGACCTGGTCGTCGTCACCATTGACCTGCGCCTGGTGCCCGAAGTGATCGAGGCATGTGCGGCCAAAGGCATTCATAATCTGGTCGTCATCTCGGGTGGTGGGAAGGAATTGGGTGGCGAAAGGACCAAGTTGGAAGCCGATATTCGCCGTCTGGCGAAGGCTCACGACGTACGAGTGATTGGACCTAACTGTATCGGCGTGTTCGATGGGCAGACGCGTCTCGACACTTTCTTCCAGGTACAAGAGCGGATGTTACGTCCCAAGTCCGGGCCGGTTGGGGTGCTAACTCAGTCGGGCACAATAGGCGCGGCCTTTCTGGAAGATGCAGTGATAACAGGGGTGAGCAAGTTTATCAGCTACGGAAACCGCACCGACGTGGACGAGGCCGACTTACTGGCTTATCTGGCCGATGACCCAGAAACCAAGCTGGTTGCAATGTATGTAGAGGGGCTCGAAGACGGGCGTAAGTTTCTGAGCACAGCCAGGGAAGTCACGCAAAAGAAGCCGGTCGTCGTTTTTAAGGTGGGGCGCACAGAGCGGGCAGCCCGCGCGTCCATGTCACACACCGGTTTCTTCGGCGGTTCTTACAGCGTGGTGCAGGGTGCTTTCAAACAGGCCGGCTTGATTGCAGTGGATAGCTATGAAGAACTCGTTGCCACGGCTAAGGCGCTGGCCATGCAGCCGCCGGCCGCGGGACCGCGAGTCGCCATGATCAGCAATGGAGCTGGCACTATGGTACAGGGTATCGACCTTCTCAAGTCTTACGGTTTGGAAATCCCTGAACTTAGCCCTGAATCGTTGCGCAAGCTTGCAGAGGTATATCCATCCTTCTACCTGGTCCAGAATCCCATAGACGTCACGGGTTCAGCGACTAGCGCAGACTATGAAGTGGGCATCGAGACATGTATGCAAGATCCGCAGGTGGACATTGTCATGCCCTGGTTTGTCTTCCAGGACACACCGCTGGAAGAGGACATCGTCCAAAAGCTGGGTAGGTTGAGCAGAACCCACAACAAGCCCATCCTGGCAGGCGCCATTGGCGGAGGGCCATTCACCCTCAAAATGTCCCAGGCTATCGAAGCCGAAGGGGTCCCGGTCCTGCATTCGGTTCGCGAATGGATCGCCGCAGCTAAAGGTCTGGCCTTCAATCATACCGGGCGTAGAATGTAAGAAGCTGTTTGAGAAGTCGTGGGTGGGCTTTTCCCCAGAGGGGACCTATGGGCTAGCCTGCCTGGGCAGCCTTTCCAGGCTGCCCCACCCTACTTTTGAGCCACACTCTAAGAGAAACTTGAAGCGTGATGATCATGACTTTCACTTTGGACGACACAATTGCTGCCATCGCTACACCCTTGGGGGAAGGTGGGGTGGGTGTTGTAAAGATCAGCGGACCGGAAGCTGGTTCGATTTTGGGTCAGTTGTTCACGCCCGTGGCGCACCCATTTCCCCTGGAACCACGCCGCCTCACTTTTGGCCACATCTGTGATCCCCAGACCGGTAAGGTCGTAGACGAGGTGTTGGCTGTTGTGATGCCGGCGCCTCACAGCTACACCCGGCAAGACGTGGTGGAGATTCAGGCGCACGGTGGGATCGTGCCGCTGCGCCACATCCTGCAGTTGACCTTGATAGCTGGTGCCCGGCTGGCCGAGCCGGGTGAGATGACGTTGCGTGCCTTTATCAACGGGCGGCTGGACTTGGCCCAGGCCGAAGCGGTCCTTGATGTGGTACAGGCCCGTACCGAGGCCGCCTTGCGCGTGGCGACGGAGCAACTGGGAGGGAAACTATCGACGCGAGTGCGGGCGGTGCGTGCCCAGCTAGTGGACGTGCTCGCCTATCTTGAGGCCAGCATAGATTTCGTCGAGGACGAGATCCCACCGCAAGAGGTGGTACCACCCTTGCGAGAAGTGGCGACGGCACTGGAAGAGATTTTATCCACTGCCGACCGGGGGCTGATTTACCGCCAGGGCATCCGGGTGGCGATTGTAGGCCGGCCCAACGTGGGAAAGAGTTCGCTGCTCAACGCGTTGCTACGCGGCGACCGGGCCATCGTCACCCCCATCCCTGGCACTACTCGTGACACGCTAGAGGAGACGGTCAACGTGCAGGGGGTGCCTCTGGTGCTGGTGGACACGGCCGGTATCCGGGCCGAGACTGACGACGAGATAGAGCGCATCGGGGTGGCGCGCAGTCGGGCCGCATTGGACCGGGCTGATCAGGCCTTGTTGGTAATAGACGGCAACCACCCGCTGACCGATGCTGACCGGGAAATCGCCGCATTGATGGGACGCAAACCGGCATTGGTGGTGGTCAACAAGTGCGACTTGCCCCAAGTGGAGCTTTTGGCCGATCTACTGCCCTCTGCGTCGCGCATCCATGTCTCCGCGCTGACCGGCGAAGGCATTGATGTGCTGGAAGATGAGATTGTGGAATTGATCTTTGGGGGTGCAGTGACCACTGCCGACACGCCGCTGGTCAGTAACCCTCGTCACCAGGCATTGCTGAAACGGACGTTGGACCACGTGCGGGCGGCTGAAGGGGGCCATCTGGGCGGTTTGAGCCCCGACCTGGTGTCCATTGATGTGCGCGAGGCGGTAGATGCGTTGGGGGAGATCACCGGGGAGACGTCCAGCGAGGATCTGCTGGAAGCGATTTTCAGTAACTTCTGTATCGGGAAGTGATTCATAGCTTGGCTAAACTGCTTAGCGCCAGCCGTACTTTTTCCTCTACCGGCTCCTCCCGCGCTTCCTGCGGCAGGGCGCGCAAGGCTGCCTGAGCTTCAGCCACTGAGTAGCCCAGGCTGGTGAGGGCAGCAATCACCTCATTGTCGGCGTCGGTGATGGCCGGGCCAGCAGCCCACACGTCTTCGATCTCGATTTTGTCCCGGAGGGCAAAAACGATCTGCCGTGCTTTTTTGGGGCCGATGCCTGGCACCCGGGCCAGCAAGGCCGCCTCTTCGCGGGCAACTGCCTGCCGCAGTGTTTCGATGGGAACATGCGACAAGATGGCCAGTGCCACCTTGGGCCCAATTCCCTGCACACCCAGCAAGATGCGGAAGAGTTCCAATTCCTCCCGGTCGGCGAAACCGTAGAGAGACATCTCGTTCTCGCGCACGTGCAAGTGGGTATAAAGGGTCACAAAGCCACCGTCCAGTCGGTCGAGCAGGCTGGTCGGCGCGTGGACCACGTAACCCACGCCGTTTACGTCTACCAGTAGGTAGTCGTCTCCCTTTTCTATTACCTCACCCCGGATGCTTCCAATCATTGCTGCGCTCAGCCCACAAGTGATTGCCAACGGGCAGAATGAAAATGACAGATGGCGACGGCCAAAGCATCGGCGGCGTCGTCCGGGCGGGGAATATCCTCCAAGCCCAGAAGGAGCTGCACCATGCCCTGCACCTGATCTTTAGGCGCACCGCCGTAGCCGGCTACCGCCTGCTTGACCTCGGCCGGCTTATATTCCTGGATAGGCAGGCCAGCGTCGGCGATAGCTAATAAGGCTACCCCGCGCGCGTGCCCCACCACCAGCGCCGTGCGGGCGTTTTTGCTGAAGAAGAGTTCTTCCACAGCGGCGCTCTGGGGATGCCACTCAGCAATCAACGCCTGCAACTGGCGATAGATTTGTTGCAGGCGCTGTGGTAGTGGCTGATTGGCGGGCGTTGTGATGGCCCCGTAAGTTACCAGAGTCAGGCTGTCCCCTTCACCCTCGACGATCCCGTAACCGGTGATAGCCGTTCCGGGGTCAATTCCCAGAACTCGCAAGTCGTCCCCCTTTAGGAATAGTAGACGGTAGACAGCCCGCCCCGGCTGCCCCGGCCCGCTGGGGGCAGCCGGGGCGGGCTGTCTACCGTCTACTAATAGGTTACACCGCTGCCAGAATCTCCTCTGGGATGTCCAGGTTGGAATACACCTGCTGCACATCGTCTAAATCTTCCAAATCTTCGATCATATTCATCACCTGAAGCGTCTCTTTCTGGCCCAGCGTCATCAGCGTTTTCGGCACTTGCGCCAGTTCTGTATCGTCGATGCTCAGGCCGCGCCCTTCCAGTCCCTCGGCCACCCAGTGTAGGTCGCTGGGTGCCGTGTAGATTTCAACAAAGTCCTCGCTAACCTCCACGTCTTCAGCACCGGCATCCACTGCCAGCATAAAGATGTCATCTGGATCCATATTATCAAGGGCAACGGTGATATAACCTTTGGTGTCGAACATCCAGGTGACGGCGCCGGCTTCGGCCAGGCTGCCGCCGCTCCGGTTGAAAACACGGCGCACATCGGCGATGGTGCGGTTGCGATTGTCAGTCAGGCATTTCACCAGCAAGGCCACGCCATGAGGTCCGTAACCTTCATAGATGATCTCTTCCAGTTCGCCCCCTGCCAACTCACCCGTGCCTCGTTTAATGGCCCGTTCGATGTTATCTTTGGGCATATTGTTGCTGCGTGCTTTGTCGATGGCCAGCCGCAGCGTCGCGTTGGTA
>JAHELX010000243.1 GCA_024643945.1 Anaerolineales bacterium | reverse complement strand
TGCGGGCTGCGCTCGCCTTGCAAGTAGGGCAGGAAGAGCAGGCCATGGGCGCCAGGAACGCTCTCGGCCGCGCGCTGGTTCATAAGCTCGTACACGTCGACGTTGGCCTCTTCTGCCTCGCGGCTCTCAAGCCAACACACCTGCCGCCGCAACCATTGGTAAGATCCCCCGGCAGCCTGCATAGTGCCGCATGGGAGAAACATTCCAGGCACCATGTGCGCCCAGTTGAAAATGCGGCGTCCCGGGTCGTAGATGGGTCGAGGACCGGCGAAGGAGATCCAGGAGGACGAGCCAATGTAGTTGTAGGCCGGCCCTTCCACCACTGAGCCGGCCCCGACGGCAGCGCTCGCCCCATCACCCCCACCGATGACCACCGGCGTGCCGGCGGCCAGTCCCAGTTCTTCCGCCGCTTCAGGGGTAATTTCGCCAATCACATCTGTCGAATCGCGAACCTCAGGCAGCAAGCGAGGGTCAAGGTCAATGGCGTCCAGAATCTCCTCGGACCACGCGCCACCCTCCAGATTGTACAGGCTCATGCCACTGGCATCCGAACGGTCGGTGACGAACGCGCCCGTCATCCGCTGGGCGACGTAATCCTTGACGTGTAGGAACTTGTGCGCTTGGGCGAACACGTCGGGCTCTTGGTCGCGCACCCACAGGATCTTGGAACCGCTATAGGTGGGGCTGACGCGGTGGCCAGTGATGCGGTAGACTCGTTCCTCACCCACAGTTGTGGCCAGGCGGACAGCCTGATCCAGCGCCCGCTGGTCAGCCCAAATGATACAGCGGCGCAGCGGGCGGCCGTTGGCATCCACCGGCAAGCAGCCCATCATCTGGCCGCTGAAGCTTACCACTGCCACGTCCCGGGGCGCGATGCGGGAGCGGGCTAGCAACTGGCGGGTCGTGTCGCCTACAGCGCGCCACCAGTCAGCCGCATCCTGTTCGGCCCAGGTGGCCTGTAGGTGGCGTGTTTCATAGCCGCTGAAAGCGCTGGCAAGCATATTGCCTTCGCTGTCGAAAACCGTGGCCTTGTTGCCCGTAGTCCCCAGGTCGTGGGCCAGAATAAATTGCTTCACCGAATGACCTCCTCAGCAATAGCGGCAAGACGACCAAACTGCTCGCTGCTAATGTCCTGATGGAATACCTGCGAGATGCCCTGCGTCCAACCGTGCAAAAAGTAGAGCCAACCGTCCTCGACACGCACGTGGCGAGTCTCGCTTTGGGCCAGTGCCTGGTGCAAGAAATCCAGCTCACCCCGGTAGTTAAGCTCCCAGGCAATGCCATTCATCGGAAAGAGACCTTTGTCTGTGATGGGCGAACCAGGCAGGTCTTTGCCCATGCCTGTAGCGTTGATCACCAGGCTGCCGTCCGGCATGCCAGCCATCAGGGCATCGTTGCGTTCCGGGTCCTCGTGGCAGAAGAACTCGAACTTGATGTCAGTTTGTAGTCCTCGGAATATCTTCTCGAGCCTGTCGAGGCGACCACGCGTGCGGCCGACAACCACGAAGCGCCGAGGCCGATCCCCGGGATTCTGTTTATTGATGAGATGCAAAGCAATGGCCGTGGCCGAACCACCCGGTCCCAGGCACAACACCTCGCCCTTGGTGCGCCCAAAATAATTCTCGCCGAGGATGGCATCCAGGCTGAGGCCGGCGCTGATAGGGTCCTTAGCGTGGCCTTCCAAGGAGCCACTTCGTTTGGAGATAGACGAAACCTCGCCACAGATGTGGGCATACGGGTCCAGGTAGTCGAACATGTCCATGGCGGCATCGTACAGGTTGATCTTGTGGCTGGTGACCAATGCCCCCAATGAGTTCGGGTCGTACTTGATCTGGGCCACCGCCTGGCGGTAGGCCTCGACATTGTCGTGCAGCTTGAGGTCAACGCCCTGGATGACGGCATCCGGGTGACCGATTTCTTTGACCCACAACGGAAAGATCTTCATGATAGACGACTGACTCGTTGTGACTCCGATGAAGTAGAAAGTTGGCTCTTTTCTGGCAATGATGTGGTATCGTCCGGAGGTGTTTTCAGGCAAGTGAATTGATTTCCTCAGTAAAGCTATGCGCGAGAAGCTGCCCTGGTATGAACCCTTTGGCCGCCGCGGGCACAAAAGGTGTCCGCGAGGTGGGCGACGCCAGCACCCGGCAGGATTTGAGCTCCATCCTGTGCCAATGGTGCGGCCCGTTTATTTGATGGCGCCAACCACCAGGCCCCGGGTGATGTAGCGCTCCACGAGCAAGGCAATGACCATCATCGGCGCAATCGTGAGCATGGACAGCGCAGCCAGATACCACCACTGAGGGCCGTACGATTGGCTGCCCGCGCCGGCGACATACATAGGCATGGTGCTGGCCCGGCTGAATGTCAGCATCAGCGCGAACAGGTAGTCATTCCAGGCAAACATGAGACAGAACAGAAACGTCGCGATCAGGCCAGGCGCGGATAGCGGCAGCACGACCATGCGGAACGCCTGGAAGCGCGACGCGCCGTCGATCAGGGCGCTCTCTTCGAGGTCCAGGGGCAGGCCAGCGAAGAAATCGCGCATAATCCAAACCGCAAACGGCAGGTTGAAGACGGTGTAGGCCAGGATCATCCCTACATGGGTGTCTATGAGCCCCAGGAAGCGATACATAATCATGTAGGGCAGGATGACCACCACCGGCGGCAGCATGCGCTGGGAGATAACCCAGAAGGCGATATCGCTGTTGCGCCATTTCAACCCGGGCACGAAGTACTGGAAGCGCGTGAGCGCGTAGCCGGCCAGGGAGCCGATGCCCACGGCCAGCGTAGCGCTGCTGATAGCCATGATGGCGCTGTTGACCCAACTACGGGTCACCTCTTTTTGAACCGGGCCAACCAACAGGTATTTCCACGCATCCAGCGTAGGCTGAAAATCAATCCAGGGAAAATACTTCGGCCCCTGGAAGACGGCGATGGGCAGCTTGAACGACGTGATGATCAGCCAGTAAATGGGGAACAGGCAGATCACGGCCCACAGGACCAACAAGACGTAGGTCACGCTCAGTTTTAAGCGCCGGGATTGTCGCAATGTCATCTGCATGGCGACACCTCACTCTGCGGCCGCGGCGGCGCGCCGCCGCAGATTGTTGAGGAATAGCATGGAAAAGATGACCACCATGATCAGGAGGGAATAGGCGATGGCCGAGGCATAGCCCAGGTTGCCGTTCTTCATCCCCACCAGGTAGGCATACAGCGTGACCGGCTCGGTGGCCGTCCCCGGGCCGCCGCCGGTCATGACCACGACGATGTCGAACAGCTTGAACGCCTCCAGGGCACGGATTAGAATGACAGTGATCGAGACCGGCGCGAGCATGGGGAAGGTGACATGGCGGAATGCCTGCCAATCGCTCGCGCCGTCCACGCGTGCGGCTTCAAACACCTCGGGCGGAAGGGATTGCAGGCCGGCCAGCAGGACAATCATCATGAACGGGGTCCACTCCCAGGCATCCACCAGCATCAATGAGGGCAGCGCGAGCAGAGGGTTGCTGAACCAGGGGATCATGGGGCCGCCGAGGTGCTTGATGATGTCATTGATGGGGCCCATGGATTCGTTAAATAGCATGCGCCCTGCATAGGCGACGGCGGCCGGGGTCAGCATCATCGGCGTGAGGAAGGCGACGCGGAAGAAGCGCCGGAAGCGGATCTCCTGGTTGAGCAGCGTCGCCACGCCCAGCCCGAGGCAATATTCCAGCCCCACCGCGCCGACCACGAACGTCAGCGAGACGCGCGCCGTGTTCCAGAACCTGGCATCGTTGACCAGGGTGACGAAGTTTCCGAGACCGATAAAGCGAATGCCGCCCGTCAGCCGGCTCAGGTCCCAGCTCATGAACGCCAGAACCAGGGAAAAGAGCAAGGGGAAGATGGATAGCAATAGAATCAGGGTGACGGCAGGCAGTAGGAACGCCCGCCGGGCGCTCCGGTCCGGGTCGCTGGGCCGGCGCTCCCACCGCGTGCTGCGTTCGACAGTAGCTATTTGTGCATCAACTCGCTGCATAGGCGTCTGGCTCCCTTTGGAATGAATGTCGAAAGGCCCCCAGCCCCCCTCCTTCCCGGCGGGAAGGGGGCTGGGGAAATAGGTGTCAGCCCCTGAACGGGCTAGCTGAGGGGTATCAGAGCAACTTTACTGCGTGGGCAGGCCCAACATCTGCCGGTACAGCGTCTTCTGCTGGTCGCGGCCCAGGCGGTCGGTGATGGCGTTCCACTGCTTGGCCGCCTCGTCCAGCGCCTGTTGCGCGTCCACCTCGCCGGCCACGGCCCGGGCGAGCTGGGTGTCGAGTGCGTCAAAGTACTCGGCGGCGCCAGTGATGCGCAGGTCAACCACGGCGTTCGGGTGATTGATGATATCGCGGACGGTGGCCAGGTACTCCTTCGCCTCCGCCTCGCTCATCCCAATCTTCGTCCACGGCTCCAGGTTGTTGAGGTCGCTGAAGAAGTGGGGATTGACGCCCGAGCCCGGGTAGGTTACGAGCAACTGGCTCATGTTCTGGTTGGCCATGAAGGCGCCGAAATCGAAGGCGCACTCGGGGTTCTTGGTAGTCTTCGAAATAGACATGACCCAGCCGCCGAAGGCATGATAGGGCGCCTGGTTGTACTTCTCCACCCACTGGCCCTTCTTGCTGTCCCAATATTTGTCTACGCCCGGCTCCAACATGGAACCCCACTTACCCTGGACGACAGACGCTTTCGGGTCGACAGACAGGGGACCCACGTCACCCCAGTCAATGGCCAGGGCGAGCTTGCCGGCGGGGAAGTTGGCCCGGATGTTGCCCACATCCCAGTTGATCACGTCGGGCGGCCCCACCTTGGAGAGAGCGATGTACATGTTGAGCGCTTCCACGAAGCCAGGGTTGTTGATACGCGGCTCCATGGTGTCGGGGTCGAAGAAGTAGCCAGGATCGTCCGGGGCCTTGGCATAGGAGGCGGCCACGCCCAGGAACGTCCAGTAGGACTGCGCCTTGCGCATGAAGGCGGTGCCGGCGCCATAGATGGTCTGTCCCTCGACCGTCTTGTTGTTGAAGAACTCGGCGATATCCCGATATTGGTTCCAGGTCTTGATCGGGACGGGCAGGTCGTAGCCGTACTTCGCCTTGAAGTCGGCCTGGTTCTTGGGATCGGTGAGCAGGTCCCGGCGGTAGTAGACGTTGTGAGCATCACCGTCATAGGGGAGCGCATAGGCCTTGCCGCCCCAGGCCAGGATGCGGTCGCGGTAGGTTGGGATCAGGTAGCCGTATCCAACCTGATCCTGCACCTTCTGGGGCACTTCGAGCACGTAGCCGGGCCCCATGATGTCGCCGGCCCAGTCCGAGGCGTAGATGATGATGTCGAAGGGGCTGGCGCCGGACAGGTAGCCGGTGCGGATCTTCTCGAAGAGGTCGCCGAAGGCGAAGGTCTGCACCTCGACGGTGCCGCCCGTCTTATCGCCCCATTGCTTCCAAAAGTCCTGCACCGGGCTGGCGATCTGCGGGCCGGTTTGGGTGGCGACTACGAGGTTCACTCCCTTGCAATCCATCTGGCCAATGCCATTGGGGAAGAGGTTGTTGGGATCGGCCAGCTTGGTCTCGGCGTCGGCCGGGGCGCCTGCTGCGGCCGGTGCCGTTGTAGGCGCGGGTGGAGCTTCGGTCGGCGCAGGCGCTTCAGTTGCCGGTAGTGGTGGAGGGGCGGTAGGTTGTGGCGCGCACGCCGCGAGGATAGCGACTACGACAAGCACTACCAGTGTGGTCCAGAGTCTGCTTCTCATGGCTTAATCTCCTCTCTGAGTGCCAAGCAACGCGCGGTTCGACTGCAACATGGGACTTTCTTGAACTACGCAAGCGGGGCAGTACCGGTATCGTCCTGGACAAGCGTCCCACACAAAGCTTGCCAGCCGGAATCTGCACCATTCTTCGAGGCACAATCAAAGTTGACTCTGCCTCTCATTTTGGTTTCTGGCCTTCCGGTTTCACCTCCCTTCTATGCATTCATACCAGCAACTTGGTCACAGAGTGGTGGATTCGGAGCTATACATTGGTTCCATAACAACAAAGGTCCATACCTGGTGATCTGGCTGGGTAGCATACTTCGTCACATGGGGGTTGTATGTGGGCACCTGGTGGCAATGACCGCTCGGACAATCGAACGCTTGCCACTCAACGCATCAACTAGAGCCAATATACCACACCTGTCTATCATTGTCAACGCGCCAGGCATGGGGTTGTTTGAAGCTTGGTATAAGATAGGGTCGATTGTACATACAATAACAGATAAGGCTCATTTGACTTTAAGAGAACCTGGTCTCAACTTTAAGTTAACCTTAAGGCGGCCGACGCCAAAGATAGGAATCGGCATTGAAAAAATGTCCAAGCTGTGATATAACCACAATGGAATTTATTCCGCCCACAGCAAGGGCAGACTCAATTCTGCGCTCCAATTTGCGGATAGGTTCTTAATCCAAATCGGGCAGGTTGAGAAGGAGGAAGATTCTTTGGGAGAAGTATACCGCATTCCGTTTGGTGAACGGTCGCTTTCATTTCGTTTGCCCGAGGGTATGTCCGCCCGTATTGTTACCTCTGTTCAGCGATCCGCGTTGGCTGACCCTCAGGCCGCTATTGAGGCAGCTCTCGATGCTCCGTTGGGTTCACCTCCGTTGGAGCAATTGGTTGCCTCGACGCGGCCTCAAACTGTTTGCATTGCCTTCACCGATGCGACGCGTGCCTGTCCTGACCACTTGTTGGTACCAGCTATTCTGGTGAGACTACGGTCGGCTGGGGTGCCAGATGATGCCATCACGCTTCTTTGCGCCGTGGGATTGCATCGCAGTAGCACACAGGCGGAAAAGCACCTTAAGTTAGGCCGCGTCGTCGATCACTATCGAATCGTTGACCATGACGCTCGTGATAGACTAAACATGGTTCACGTTGGCTATACTGAGGGTGGTATCCCTCTGACGGTCAGTAAGCTGGCATATGATGCGGATCTGTTACTTGCTACTGGAATAGTTGAGCCGCATCAGTACGCTGGCTATTCAGGAGGGGCCAAAACCGTCAGCATTGGATGTGGTGGCGAAGAAACCATCGCAGCTACCCACAGCCCGATTATGCTTGATCGTCCAGGCGTTCGCCTGGGCTATGTCGAGGGCAACCCTTTTCAGGAAGCGGTTCGCGAAGTCGCCCAGCGAGCCGGGCTGAAGTTTGTGCTTAACGTGATTCAAGATGAAGCGCACAGAATCTTGAGGGTGGGTGCAGGAGCACCTGCTGCCGTTCACGACGATTTGGTGGCTTTCTCACGCCACATTTTTGAGATCCAACTCCCCCACCAATACGATTTGGCGATTGTCGGCGTGGGAGCGCCAAAGGACGTCAATCTTTACCAGGCCAGCCGGGCAATAACATATCTCCAGTTGACAGCCAGGCCTGCTGTAAGGCCAGGTGGCATCTTGATCTTGCCGGCCGCCTGTCCAGAAGGGGCGGGCCAAGGCGTTGGCGAGCAACGGTTTTTGGCGGCTTTGCGTGATGCGCCTGATGTCGAGACCATGTTGGATGGGATGCGAGCTAATGGGTACCCGCCTGGCGCCCAGCGGGCATTCGTGGTGGGCCAGGTGTTGACTCAGGTCGAAGTTATCGTGGTCGGCGCGCAGGACCCCCAAGTCGTACGCGATTGCAAGATGATCCCCGCTGAGTCGATGGAGGAAGCCTTTGCCGTTGCAAGACGCAAGCTCGGCCAGCAACTAGATGCGCTGATCGTCCCCCATGCACTTCAAGCGCTAATTAGGATTGCTGACGATGCTGAGAGGTGATGCTTTCAGAGGACTGAGCGGGACGACGCTTCTGCTGGCAAGTTCTCCCTATGTGATCAGGTCGCAGGCGTGGATGCGACTGGCCCACGCAGAGGCGTGCTCATTGACGCGGCCGGCATCATACAAATCGCCTTCGCCGGCAAATGACAACATCTCGCGCCAGACGGCCAGAGACTCACAGTTCAAACGGGCTGCGATGTCCTTTAGGGTGAGGGCCTCGCGTGTTGTAACCCGTTCTGCGTGAAACCGGCACTTCAGCAGAATATCATACCACGCCTGGCTGATCTGGCTGGGGATGCCCCCATCCACGTTCCGTGCTCCGAAGACGACACGCCCCAGGCGGCGCAGGAGCTCGGCTCTGCGATCGGCGATGGCATAGGCCAGGCGAAAGTCTTTGTCAAAGCGCCCAAGGTTCCCTTCAGCGGGTGGCCACGCAGCGTCTTTTCCTCGCTCTTCCAGGCCGGACCCCTCAGCCCGGAGTCGCCCCGCCAGCGGCGTCCCCGGGTAGCACTCTACCTCGTGAAAGGTGAAAGGAGTGGATACATGGGGTAGCACCTGCTCCAGAAACTCGACGTCGGCCTGGATCATCTCCAGCGTACTCCACGGGTGGAAGAGCAGGCAGCGAAAATCGGCCACGATACCCAGATCATCCAGCAAGGCCAGGGCGCGGGCGTTGCAATCCGCAGTAACCCCTTTTCCCAGCAGGTGGAGCGATGCCTGACAGCCGGATTCGACACCCATGAAGACACGGATCAGCCCCATCGCCTTCAGTTGGCGAAAGAGCACCTCATCCACGTCGTCGGCGCGGCACTTGATGCTAAAAGCGATGTCCAGGCGCCGTCGC
>JAHELX010000008.1 GCA_024643945.1 Anaerolineales bacterium | reverse complement strand
CTCGTCGTCTACTCCGAAGGCATTCAGGGCCTGCAGGGCGACCACTGCCGATTGCAGCGAGGCCACGTCGGGCGTGACGACCAATAACACTCGATCGGCGGTCGTCAGTGCGGCAGCCGTAGTGTCGCTCAACAACGGCGGCAGGTCTAGTAAAGCCAGCGGAAAAGCCTGGCGCAAGGCGGTTGCCAGCGGTTGAACCAGGGTGGGAGACACTTCGCCCGCCTCGGCCGGGGATACTGACGACGACAAGACCTGCACGCCAGTTTCGTGCACCTGCCAGTGCGGCTGCAACGTCTCGGCGTTGATTCCCTTCTCCACCTCCAAAGCTTTGCGCAGTCTGCCCGTGGGACGCAGGTTTAGCATCAAAGATGCGTGACCCGCCAGCGGTGCCATATCCACCAGGGCGACTGGTAGCTGGCGGCTTAGGGCAATGGCCACCGAAAGGTTCACTGCCAGGGAGGTGACCCCCACCCCGCCACGCAGACTGAAGACTGCGACTACACTTCCCAACTTGGCCGTGACTACAGAGGGCGGTCCACGCAAAAGACTCTCAACGTGTGCTAATAATTCCGACGTCCCAACCGTCTTGGGCATATAATCAGTCGCGCCGGCCTCTAACGCCGTTTGCCGGTCAATCGGCTGAAAGCGGGCTGAAAAGATCAGGATGGGGATGTCGGCCAGATCTTTTTGGACGCGTACACGGCGGCAATATTCGTAGCCGTTGAGCTTTGGCATCATCACGTCGGCGATGACCAAATCGGGGTGTTCTGCCTGCGTGATCGACAGGCCGGTTTCTCCATCCCTGGCTGTCAGTACCCGATGATCGGCACGCCTGAGGGCGAACTCGATGAGACGGGTTACGTCGGGATCATCGTCAATGATCAAGATGGTGGCCACCGCGCTGTCCTTTCATGCCGCAGGGGATGGCGTTGCTTCCTCAGTCCTTGTCGGCCACACAAAAGAGTTCCACACTTGATTTGTTCACCAGAATCACCGGCCCCGAAAACTGCACGTGCGGCAACAGCGACGAGGCGGCTGTGGCATCGAGTAATGGCATAAACTTGTCGGTGCCGATTGCAAGCAGTGCCTTCAGGTCCAACTTGCCCACAACCTTGAGTGAACCTCGAATCTCAAAAGAGGGAACGATGACGAAAACTTGCTGCATCTGGCGGACGAGCGCAGGGTAGACATGATCCTTCGAGAGCCCATCTGCCTCGCTGGGAAGCACCACAAACGTAATCTGATCTTTTATGAGAGACCCTGTTTTGTAATGTGCTACAATTTCGCCTGGCTTGTAAATGCGCGACACGTAAATATCTTGCAGGAGAAGAAAGTCGCTCAAGCGGTCGCTCAAAATGTCGGCCAGGCGACGCTTGCCGGCATCAACGTGCCCCGACATTCGGTAAGCAGCCGTGAAAAAATCGGCAGCCAGTAACCCGCCTCGGAGGGAACTCATAGTCCACACCTTGCCCTGTCACGGGTACACCGCAAAAGCGTTGGTCCGCTGGTAGGATGCAGTCGACAGTTCCGCGTTATGCTCCTTCCTCTCACACAATGCGGAAACTATCCACCAGGGTACAGCGTCGCACGCGGGTGAAGTCACGCGCCGTCGTCATCCCCTCGCCCGTGGGAGTGGCAATGCTGAAGGAAGTGAACCCTTCGCCGCCATGTCCAAGACCGGCCAGGTTGGGGCCATTTTTGACGAAGATACTGCCACCAAATTCACGGGCCATCCGGCTGAGGTTATCCAGGTTTTTGGAGTGCATCACCGCCGTGTGGCGATAACCGTGTTCGGCCTCGATGGCCAGGTCAATCGCCTCGTCGGCGTTGCGGACGCGTACCAAAGGAATAACCGGCATCAATTGCTCTGTCCAGACGAGTTGATGCCGCGGGTTATCCACCTCGGCCAGAGCCAGTCGCACCTCGTCGCCGGCCTCAATTCCGATTTCCTTCAGGATGCGGCCTGCGTTCTTGCCGACCCACGTTTTGTTGACAAGGCTGTGCTCGCCTGGCCCTCGATCTTCTTGTAGGATTACTTTTAGGAGACGGCTCGTCTGCCAGGACGTAATCTCGACCACTCCTCGTGCCTTGAGCGCAGCTTTCAATTGATCAGCTATTGCCTCAACGACGATGATTTCCTTCTCGTCAGTGCAGATGACATTGTTGTCAAAGGAGGCGCCCTTGACGATGTCGCGAGCAGCCTGCTCGAGGTTAGCCGTTTCGTCCACGATGATGGGCGGATTACCTGGCCCAGCGCAAATGGCCTTTTTGCCGGAGTGCATTGCCTCACGCACCACCGCCCCGCCGCCAGTAACGACCACCAGTCGTACCCCTGGATGTCGCATGAGCTCTTGCGCACTCTCGATGGTCGGCTCAGCAGTGCATGTGATAAGGTTGAGCGGCCCACCCGCCTGCCGGATGGCTTGGTTCAAAATTGCCACTGCATGGGCCGATACCATCTTGGCCATCGGGTGCACGTTAAAGACCGCCGAGTTACCAGCGGCGACCATGCCGATGGCGTTGTTGATAATAGTGGCGGTGGGATTAGTACTGGGGGTGATGGCAGCGATGACCCCGTAGGGGGCCCGTTCCGTCAGGGTAAGCCCCCGGTCGCCAGACCAGGCGATCGGCTGCAAGATTTCAGTGCCAGGGGTTTTATCGGCCACCAGCAGGTTCTTCTCGATCTTGTCTTCGTAGCGGCCCATGCCCGTCTCTTGCCAGGCTTCGTAGGCTAACACCTGAGCGTTGTCACGAGCGGCCTGGCGCATGTGGCGGATAATGTCTTCGCGACGGGCCAGGGGCAGCAAGTCGAGCTGGCGAAAGGCCATCGTTGCTGCGTCCACGGCCGAGTTCACGTCAGGAAAGACGCCCATAGTATCACTCGCCGGTCCGCCGGGGCTTTGACTGGCCGGTCTGATGCTACGCACTACATCTTGCACGATGCGCTCTATCTGCTTCTGATCTATGTCTACTCTGGCCCGTGTCGTGGAGCCAGAACGGGCCTCTCCTTTCCCCGACGGGGATCTATGAGTGGAGATTTGCACCACGTTCACACCTTTTGATACTTGACATTGCCATCCACCTCCCACGTGTCGACAATGGCCATAATCACGGCATCGCACGGGCGGCGGTCAGTCAGTACCGTCTGGCGGGCGGAACTGCCAGTGGCGTACATTACCACTTCGTCCAGGCCGGCGCCGACGGCGTCAGCAGCGACTACGTAGCCGGCCATTGGCTGACCATTGATGTCGAGACGCTGGAGGACCAGGAATTTGAGGCCTTCCAGCTTCTCGTCTTTGCGGGTGGCGACCAGTGTGCCCACAACTTTGCCCAGGAGCATTGCTCTTAGCCTTCTCCAAGTTCAGCTTTGGCTTGCTCGGTCCGGCCCAGCGGAAGTACCAGGTCAATGTTGAGGTGAGGCCGCGGGATGACGTGCACCGATACCACTTCGCCCACTCTTTCGGCACCACGCACGCCAGCTTCAACGGCGGCTTTCACGGCAGCCACGTCGCCGCGCACGATGGCCGTGACGTAGCCACCACCGATTTTCTCGTAGTGAACTAGCTCGACTTTGGCGGCCTTGACCATCGCGTCGGAGGCCTCGACCATCGCGGCAAATCCTCTGGTTTCGATCATACCGAGTGCTTCGGCCATACGAATGTTCCTCCCTTTTTTCCCGAAGTACCCCGTATAGGGCACAAAGGGATTCTATTGCTGACTGGATGAGAATTGGAGTTTCTGGTGTATTACTGCAAACTAGGGATTATTCGCGCTTGCCCTGTTCTGCTTCCCGGCCCGATACGCCCTCAATAGCAGCCAGGGCGGCGCCATAACCAGCCATAATGTCGCGTTCTTCGCCTCCGAGGTAAACGCGCCCGAAGGAGCCAAAGGCCATCACTTCCAAGATGTTGATTTCGGCAGCCTTTTCCGCCTCGTTGGCAGCCAGCGCCGCGTAGCCGGCCGGCTCCACTTCGAGGACATACAGTGTCTGCCCTGCCAGCAGCATATGACCGTGGCGCATGCGGTTGATAAGCTGCACCTGGTGAGCGTCTATTTTACGGATGATCTGGCTTGAGATGATCCGGGGCTTGCGGCGATCTTCTTCGCGCAAGTCTAAGGCTTCGAGGATAGCAGCCCCGGCAGCTCGCGTTTCTGCCTGCGATTCGGAATGGACTTCCAACAAACCGTACAGTCGCTCAACGATTTGCAGGCCAGGGCGGACCTTGGTGGACTTGAGGGCCACATCGGTGATGCGATTGATCTCGATACCGGGTGAGATCTCAATCCACAGAGATGCGTCGTTGGGTAGGGGTAAGAACCCTCGTGCTACTGTGCCCAGAAAGGCGGCGTGTTGCGGTTGCAGGCTGTCGAGGAAAACATAGCTGCGCAGATCGACCGACAAGATGGTATCCTCTCTTCCTTAGTCTAATGTGAAATGCAGAAGATGTAGTGAGACGGTGTCCCTAAGTATAGACAAATAAGTCTTGATGGCTAAATGCCTGGTTTCTCAGGCCAAAACGCCTGAAAAAACGTGCGGAACTTCTTTGAATGTACTTAGTGCTCCGCCACGGTAGTTTTGCCTGCAAACGCCCCCTGGGTGCGGGTGCCTCCTGGGCCGCTCCAGTCTGCCCCGGCGGTCGGGCCCGAGGCGGGGCTTTGGAGAATGAGGCAGACTCGGCCTTCATGGGGAGATCTTCATCTTATCATAGGTCGTGCGACGAGGCACCAGGCCTTAAGCCAGTTTGTTAAACGTTGACGAAGTCTGGCCGGGCGCACTCGCCCAGAGCAGGCGTTGCAGGTGCTCTACTGCTTGTTCATCGTAGGCACGCTCGCCGCACACATCGCAGACGATCGCCGGCATCCGGTCCACGACTAACAGTGCGTCCCCGTGCCATTGCACGTAGGCTATAGACCGGTGTTGCAGGCGACCGGTGTGACAATATGGACAGATGTTTGCATTCATAAGCCCTTCTTGGCCTCCTGCACAATCCTGACGCCGGCGCTGGCGCCAATGCGAGTGGCGCCTGCTTCGACCATGCCTTTGGCATCGGCGTAGCTGCGAATGCCGCCAGCCGCTTTCACTCCCATGCCCGGTCCCACCACGCGGCGCATCAGTGCCACGTCGGCCACAGTAGCTCCGCCGGGGCCAAAGCCGGTAGAGGTCTTCACGTAATCAGCGCCTGCCTTCTTTGCCAATTCGCAGGCCCTGATTTTTTCCTGATCTGTGAGGAGGGCAGCTTCGATGATCACTTTACACAAAGCCCCATTGTTGTGACAGGTCCGGGTTACCATAGCGATGTCTCGTTCCACGAGTTCGTATTCTTCCCCTTTGAGGGCACCGATGTTGATGACCATATCGACCTCGGTCGCCCCATCCTCTATGGCTTGCTGGGCTTCATAGGCCTTCACCTCGGGCGGGGTGGCGCCTAGCGGAAAGCCGACGACAGTGCACACGGCGACGTCGGAGCCCTTCAGCAGGTCGGCGCATAGTTTTATATGAGTCGGGTTAACACAGACGGCAGCGAAATGATATTGTCGTGCTTCGTGGCAAAGTTGCGCGATTTGAGCCTGAGTAGCGTCGGGTTTTAACAAGGTATGGTCAATAAAGCGAGCAATGTCGCCGTCCACGTGCGTGACACCTAGCGTGGCGCTAAAGCGCGAGGCGCCAGCCTCCATCGCCTGCCGCACCAGGTGTGGCCGATGCTGTACTCCCTGCCGCTCGCAATCGGGGCAGTTTGGGTCGTGGCTGTAGTCAGGGGCCGGCGCGCTCGCCTGGCCGTCATTAAGAGCTATCAACACTCGTTGGGTAATCTCTTCCACCAGATGTTCAATAGTCGCAGTATCGTATTGCATCAAGAAAATTCACCTGCTCTTGAGATAGCGTCGTTCAATTTCCATAATTTTGTTCACACGACGAGCGTGGCGCCCGCCGCCAAAGTCGGTTTTTAGCCAGGTTTTGACGATCTGCCGGGACAGGTTGTGCCCTATCAGACCAGCGCCCAGAGTGAGAACATTGGCGTCGTTGTGTTCGCGGCTGTTGCTGGCGGTCGCCTGGTCATAGCACAGGGCTGCTCGCACGCCAGGCACTTTGTTGGCGGCCATACACGAGCCGATGCCTGCCCCGTCAATGATGATTCCCCGGAAGGCGGTCCCATCAGCCACCTGCCGGGCTACGGCAAAGGCGAAGTCCGGGTAGTCCACCGATTCTTTGCTGTGGGTACCGCAGTCCAAAGGACGATAACCTAACTCGCCTAGATAAACCTTGAGATCCTCTTTCATCTCAAACCCGCCGTGGTCACAGCCTATAGCCACCACGTGGCCCTGGGATAGACTAGGCTGGACAGCGGGGGTGTCAGATGCAAGAGACGTGAATGTGACGCCGCGTTCCATTGCCACCTGCTGAGCCAGGGGAGTTACCAATGCGCCAGCCGGCACTTTCATCTCTGTACCAGGCTCGGCCTGACCCACTTCTTCAGCGGTGACAACAGGTCGGTGGGGAAGCCCATCTTGGGCACGCCCTACCCCTTGGGGATTCCGCAACGTGCGCAGTACTACCCGCCGCACAATTTGGCGTATCTCATCTTCGCCATAGGGCATAGTAGAAGCCAGCCGTTCTAGGGAGTGAGACCTTCTAACAAGTGACCGATGGTTGCCCCCGTCGTGGGTGCATCGCGTGGGATTACCCCCCACTGACTTGGGGGCCAATACGAAATCCACGCTTTGCCAACCACTTTGCCTTGGGCAAGCATACCCCAGTTATGCGAGTCGCTGGAGCTGTTTCTGTTGTCGCCCAATACGAACAATTCGCTTGGGCCGACGCGGCGCGGACTCATAGAATACGATCCACGACGCACGACATAGGGTTCATCGAGGGCTTGATTGTTGATGAACACCTGGCCATTTCGAATCTCAACCAATTCCCCAGGCAGAGCAATGACACGCTTCACATAATCTTCACCAGGGCGGTTAGGTGGTTCGAAGACGATCACGTCGCCTCGTTGCGGCTCGCCCAAGCGGTAGCTTATCTTATCCACGATAAGATATTGACCGTTGTGCAAATTAGGTTCCATGCTGGTGCCGACTACTCGGAAGTTGCGTACAACGGTCTGAATCAGAAAAAAGATTATCACAGTAAGGACAACTGTTTCTACTACCTCGCGGAGGACAGACTTGACAGTATCCCAGTTGGTAGGTATCTCTTCTTTAGTTTGCTCCTCTGGTGCCTCTGTATCAATCGCTTCTAGGTATGCCTCAACTGAGTTATCCTTACCTACGTCTTTGTCAAACAGACTACTCAAGAGGAACTCCTGACTCCAGATAGAATTGGGGCCATTATAGTACACTTCTAAGGGGGTGGCAAAAGAAGGGCGTGGGCTTATGGCTTATTTGTGTGCGTGGCCGGTAGTGTGAAGGTGAAGATTGTCCCCTGGTCCGGCGCGCTCTCAAACCAGATTTCGCCGTTATGCATTTCGACCAGGCTCTTGGTGATGCTGAGTCCCAGACCTGTGCCGGGCACGTCACGCACGCGGGGGTCGTCGGCGCGGAAAAACTTGGTGAACAGCTTCTGCTGATCTTCGGGTGAGATGCCTAATCCGGTGTCTCGTACGCTGACTGTCAGGCGGTCAGGCGATGAGGAATCTGCCTGCCCGTCGACCGTGATGTGAATCTCTCCGTCGTTAGGGGTATACTTGTAGGCATTGCTGACCAGGTTAGTGAGAATCTGGATAAGTCGCCCGCGGTCACCCCAAATGGGCGGCAGGCTGGCAGGGATTTCCACCTCCAAGCTCAGTTGCTTGGCTTCGATTTGTGCTTTTACTGATTGGATTACCGTTTCGATGACTTCACACAGGTCAACAGGCCCCATCTCCAGGCGTAACCGGCCAGCCTCGATCCGGCTCACGTCGAGCAAATCGGCTACCAGCCGGTCCATACGGTCCACGTTGGCTGAGATAATGTCGAGGAATTTCCGCTGATTGTCGGTCAATTCGCCGCCAGTGCCTAAGGTCAGCAGTTTGGCATAGCCTTTGATGGAGGTCATCGGTATTTTCAGTTCGTGGGAGGCAATGGACATGAACTCTGTTTTCGCCTGATTGGCAGCCTGAGCTTGTTGATAGAGGCGGGCGTTTTCGATCGCGATGGCTGCATGGTCTGCTAGCCGCGTGACGAAGTCCAGGTCATCCTCGCTAAACGCGTCGGTATGGGGGCTTTCCAGGCTGATAACTGCCCGGACTTGGCCCTGATACAAAATGGGGACGGCTATCTGTGAGTGAGTTTGCACAACGACTGGTTCAAAATCTGGGTCTTCTCGTACATCACCTACGACAGCCGGCTGTCCGGCGCGGGCGACTCTACCAATGATGCCCCGTTCGATCGGCCACGGCTCATCGCGGTAGCAAGCGTATTCGGCGGGTACCCCTCGCTGCGCTACCAGATAGAGCCCAGTGCCCGCCTCGTCCATAACTCCCACTACGCCGATAGATGCAGCCACTGCGTCCATCGCGTGCTCCAGTGTCAGATCCATCACGCGAGCAAAGTCGAGGCTGGAATTCAGTTGCCGGTCAATAAGTTGCATCGTGTGGAGCTCTTGCACCCGTCCTGCTAATGCCTGGTCGGTCAGCGTAAATAGGCGGGCGTTCTCGATAGCAATGGCGGCTTGGGCGGCGAAGCTGCTCAACAGTTCCGTATCTTCCTCAGAAAAGCTCTCCGGGTTACGTTTGTTGAGTACCTCGATGACGCCCACCAACTGGTTGTGGCTGACCATCGGCACACAGATCAGGTTGTGTGTGATGAACTCTGTTGTTTGGTCGAAAGAGACGTTCCAGCGCGGATCAGCCTGGGCGTCATTGACGATAAGCGGTTGCATATCTCTGGCGACGGTGCCAGCAATGCCGCTCCCAGCAGGCACCTGCGCTCCGCGCAATTGCTCGCTGGCAGGTCCCAGCACTACTTCAAAGGTGAGGGTTTGCCTGTCATCGTCAACCAATAATAAGGACCCGGCTTCGGCACTCAAGAGCTCCAGCGATTTCTCCATGATTAATTGAAGTACCGTGTCCAGGTCAAGCGTCTGAGTGACGATGCGGCTTACCTCGTTAAGGGTGGCAAGCTGGTGTGCCCGCCGCTCGGAGGCTTCAAGCAATTGAGCGTTCTCCAGGGCGATAGCTGTTTGATTAGCTAGCGTGGTCAAAAAGATTACATCGTTCTCCCGGTAGGGTCCGCCCGAACGTTTGGCGCTCAACGTGATCCAGCCGATGAGGTGCTCGGTCCCGCTCAGCGGCACAACCAGTTCTGCGCCGAGGATGGTCAGCCGCCCCATTTCTTCTGGAGAAAGATCGATGGGAGGAGGCACATCGCCCTCAAATGACAAGTGTAACACTTCGCCAGCTTGTGAGGACTCTGGGTGCGTAGCAAGGCGGCGGGGTAGTTCGTCGTTTGGATTAAAGTGAATCCGAGTGCCAGTAGGCAATGGTGTCCCAATCTGGTCGCATAAAGTGTATATGTTCAAGGCGGGGTTGCGTAAGAAAACGGTAGCTCGCTCTGGGTGTAAAGCAGCCTCACAGCGGTCGAGAAGCGTGGCCAGGATACGCTCACTTTTCAGCGGTGCCGAGGTAAGCTCACGCCCATAGTCTTGCAGCAAAAGCCGGTAGTCTGCTCCTTCGAGTAAGAAGGATTTGTCGACAATGCCCTGCAAGCGATCCCGTACTGGCCCCAAGAAGAAGAACAGTGCCAGCACAAAGAGGGTCAATAAGACCGGGTCGTCGGCGGCTGCCGAAGTTTGAAACAGCCATCCCACCAGGCTCACGGTTGCAAAGTAGGCGCCGGTCACTAACAACGTGAGACCCAGATAAACCAGGCTGCGGCTGAGCACCAAGTCAAGATTAAGTAAGCGATAGCGCAAGATGGCGTAGGTAATCGAGGCCGGAAAGAGAGCAAGAGGAAAGAATACCAGGACGAAGACGGCTGGCGAGAAGGCAATTTGCGCCCCAAGCAGGTTAGAGATGGTCCAGGCGGTGATCGGTAAAAAGGCGACGATGCTGCCCAAGATGATAATGCGTGCCTGTTGTCGTACAATGGGAGAAGTCGTTTGGAAGCGAGTGTGGAGGAGCAGGGCGATAAAGCCCATCGCCCCGAATCCAGCAAAAGCGAAACACCAGCGCCATGGGACAAAGTAGCCGCGCGGGGTGTAAAGAGTGGTGTTGGCGTAAAGCCCAATGAGTAAAGCTGGTCCATAGGGCACGAAGCGTAGCCAAGGATAATGCCGGATCAATCGGGTTTCGCTGGGGAAAACCAGAGCCAGGTGCAGTAAGGCAGCTCCAATCAGCGGGATGGACAACGTCCAGAGATAAACCAACCAATGGTAGGCGTACAGATCGAAAAACGAACCAGTGAAAATGGAGAAGAACGTGGTGAAGAGAACGAAGACTTGCCCTGATCGTTCGTTCCGCCGCACGCGATAGACGGCTATGCCCAGTCCTAGGTAAAGCAACCCCAGCAAGTAGGGGAACCCAAAGTCCGTGAGAAAATCGCTGATGGGAAAGGTGATCAGAGGGATCTTGACTTCGATCACCTTTCCTGGTGATGGCCTATCCTGGCCCCCGGACCCCTGTGCGGGCCGCGGGGCTGGATCTTTCTCAACAGTAAGAGTCACCGCTTGACCTGGCTGCTTTTGGGCCAGGACAGCAGCAACCTCGCGCCCGGTAGCGACTGGTTGCCCCTCAATTGCCAGCAGTCGATCGGCGTTGCGCAACCCGGCCTGGCGCGCAGGCCAGGCTGGGTTGTGTACATCAGCGATGACCAGCGTTTGCTCCAGGAACAGACCCAGGAAGGGAGACCGGGTCCATTGCCATGCCAAGACCGGGGCGAGCAGGTTGACTACCACCGCCAGGGTGATAGCAGCCGATATGATCAGATGGCTTATCCACCTCCGACCTTGTAGTGTTCGAGTCCCCGGGGTGGTTTTGACTGTGTTTGGATCTGGACTCATGGCTGCGGTATGCCAATCAAGGGCCTACCCAAATGCTTCAACACAATGACAAAAGCAATTGGGACGACAGGCAATGGCAGGGCTATAAAACTACCCTGCCGGGACAGGGTGTGATGTATCCAGTGTAGCACATGGCAGGGTAGCAAGTCAAGGTGTGAGTTAGTACTTTAGTAAAGGAACATCGGCTTGCCACCCACATGACGGACCTTGGGGCGATACTCGTTCACATCGTAAAGCTCGTCCACGTCTACCCGTTTCACTCCTTGCGAAACGATGGTGACAGGCACATTGGTGTAGGTGCCCTTCTGGATGGAAACCATACGACCAGTCTTGCCTTCCACAAGCAGGTCTATCGCCATATTCGCAAAGTTGAAACCGACCATCAGATCAATCGAGTCAGGCGCGCCGCTGCGCATCAGGTAAGCTACCTGCTGATAAAGGATGTTTTCGCCAGTCAGCTTCTTCAGCAAGTCGCCAGTGTGAGCACCGATGCCACCCAGCTTCTTGTGGCCGTAAGCATCCGGCTCACCGGATTCAATGATCTTGCCGCCGATCATCTGCGCACCTTCGGAGATAGTGACCATGGCGTAGTTGCTGGGATTGTTCTGTTTGTCTTGCATCACCAATCGGGCTAGCTTTTCTGGTTCGAAAGGGACTTCGGAGATGATGGCCCGATCTACCCCCGCCAGATAAGCCGAGATGAGCGAGGTTTCGCCTGAGTTGCGGCCAAATAGCTCGATGATGCCGATGCGCTCGTGCGAGCCGATTGTGGTGCGCAGATTGTGAATGAAACGTACACTGCGTGTAACCGCCGTAGAGAAGCCGATACAATAGTCAGTGCCGAACACGTCGTTGTCCATCGTTTTCGGGATGGCGATGACCGGGACCCCCTCGCTGTGTAGCCGGTCGGCGTAGCTCAGCGTGTCGTCACCGCCAATGGGTATGAGTGCGTCGACCTTGAGGTGCTCTAACACCCTCAACACATAAGGCGTCAGGTCGTAGGTCGTCTTACCATCCAGATCGAAATCGGATCCGCGCAGAAACTCAGGGACTTCTCCGTCTCGCACGTGCGACGGGCGCGTGCGAGACGTGTGCAAAAACGTCCCGCCCGTCCGGTCGACAGTGCGCACGGATTGCCGGTTCAGGGGAATGGCACACTGCCAATTGCGTGAGTCATCGTCGAGGTTGTAGTTGAGGGGACCCCACCAGCCGCGTCGGAAACCGATGATTTGAAACCCTTCTTCCTCGGCGCGGTACACCAAGGCCTTGATGGCCGGGTTGAGCCCGGGGACGTCGCCCCCGCCGGTAAGAACCGCAACTTTCATCTTTTTCAACTCCTATCTTATTTATACCCAACGTGCGGGTATTATAAGGTACTATCCCCCCATATGTTGGGGCATTAAGGCCTAACAAAAAGACGGGGCAGATCACAAGCCCCGTCTGATATCTGTGTCCGCAAGCTCACTCGAGATAGTTGTGTTTTTACCCGAGAGCCGGAAACAGATAGCTTCCCATCTTGTGTTTTTATTTCCCTTGATTGGGCGAGGGAAACAGCCAGGAAGCGTCCTTGCCTTGCAGGTCCCTAAAAGGGAATTCCCCTTTCAAAAAGAAAATCACAATGCGGGGGCTTGGCTCAACTTGGGCGTCGTCGCGGGAGGCGTTGAGCAGGCCCCGGCGGTAGCTCCTTTGCCAGCCACCTGTCCTATTTGAGACTTTGAGCTCGGGTTGGGTGGAGATGAGCAACATCTCGACCCCACTTATCACAAAGTATAGATCAGGTGCAAATTCCTGTCAATGGGGAGCTTGGCCTATTCAACCCATCAACCGACCGGTAAATCTACAAATCGTTGTTTCCCTGATTCCCTGCCCTGTCATTTCGAGTCTCTACTCGGACGGCGGCAGCACCCAATATCCCGATCAGCTTTTGCTGAAGTTCCACGCAATGGCGAGTGGTGGCGTTGGGAAAATCAAGCTGAAGGCGTCTCTGGCCATTAGGAATGAAGAGGCTGAAGGTATCATCACCTTGGTAACTGGTGACCAGTTCATACACTGAGCGTAGCTGTTGCCGGTCGCGCTCAGGGTCGCCAGTCCGATTCACAGTGAGTTGCAGGTGATATAATGGCTCTAAGTTGGTGGGTGAAGACTGGGGACTGGGTGATGCAGATATTTGGGAGGCTTGGGAATCTGGCTTCAGGTGAGTGATGGTGTCGTCTACCTTCTCGCAAATGATCTTGGGACCATTGCCCCCCTTGGTATCCACCTTGCCGCGCACCACCACCACTTTCTCTTCCTGCCAAATCTTGTGCGTTTCTTCGTAGACGCGGGGAAAAACGACGACTTCAATGGTGCCTTGCACGTCTTCCAGTTCAACAAAGGCCATAGGTTTGCCGTTTTTGGTGTAAATCTGGCGTATCCAGTTAACCATACCGGCCACAGTCACTTTGTGCCCCGCCATCGTCTCGTCAATTTGGCCCAGAAAGCACGTGGTTGAAGCGCGCAGCTGGTGAACAAGCGGCTGCAGTGGGTGCTCCGAGACGTAAACGCCGACCAGTTCCTTTTCCCAGCCCAGTATCTCGCGTCGCGAGACTTCTTCCACCTCGGGTAGCGGATACAGGATGGAACCGGCGGCTGGCGCGTCGAAGCCGCCCAGATCGAACATACTAATCTGTCCGACGGCTGCCGCCTGGTGGGTCTGGCTCGACAGGCCTATCATGCGATCGATGATAGCCAGCAATTGTGCCCGCTGACCAAAAGGCCGCAGCGCTCCCACTTTGACCAGGCTCTCCAGTGCACGCCGGTTAACCTGGCGCAAGTCAACGCGGTGGCAGAAGTCGTCTATGTCGGCGAAGGGGCCTCCCGTGGCGCGGCCTTGCAAGATGACTTCGATGGCCCCTTCACCCACGTTCTTCACCGCTCCCATGCCAAAGCGAATGGCAGGTCCTCCTTCGGTATCTTCGATGGTGAAGTAGATGTCACTCTTGTTGATGTCGGGGGGCAATACCTGGATACCCATCGCCCGGCATTCCCCAATGAGCGAGCCTACCTTATCGGTGTTATGACGTTCCACAGTGAGCAATGCAGTCATATATTCCACCGGGTAGTGGGCTTTGAGGTAGGCGGTCTGGCAGGTAATGACGGCGTAGTCGGCGGCGTGCGCCTTGTTGAATCCGTAGCGGGCAAAAAACTCGATGTCATCAAAAATCTGGTTAGCGGCCTCTTCAGGAATGCCTCGCTCCATGGCTCCCTGAACAAACTTCTCTCGGTGCCTAAGCAGCTCTTCTTTCTTCTTTTTGCCCACCGCCCGGCGCATTAGATCAGCCTCGCCGGGGGAATAGCCCGATAGTTGCGAGGCGATTTGCATAATTTGTTCCTGGTAGACGATGATGCCGTAGGTCTCAGCCAGGATGGGTTCCAGTGATGGATGGTGATATTTCACCGGTTTGCGACCGTGCATACGGTCGATATAGTCGTCAATATACTCCATTGGGCCGGGACGGTATAGACTAATGGTGGCAACGATGTGCTCGAATTTGGTCGGCTTCATCGTGGTCAGCACACGCCGCATACCTGCCGATTCAACCTGGAATATGCCAGTGACGTCACCGCTTGCCAGCAAGTCAAAGGCACTTTTATCGTTGATAGGGATGGATTCCAGGTCTAGCTTAACGCCGTGCCGGGCTTGGATCAACTCGCATGCTTTACGCATAATGGTCAGCGTCGAAAGGCCCAAAAAATCAATCTTGAGCAGGCCAATGGATTCCAGAATCTCCATTGTGTACTGGGTAACAACGCCTCCCTGGCCGCCTTTAGTAGGACGGTGCAGGGGTGTATACTCGATCAGGGGCTTGTCGGCAACGATGACGCCAGCGGCATGGGTGCTGGCGTGGCGGGCCACACCTTCCAGATGTTGGGCGGTGTCAATAAGACGCCGGATATAGTCTACGTTTTCATATAAATCGTGTAGCTCCGGCGATTGATCTAGCCCATCAGCGATTTTGACTTTGGGCCCGCCCGGGATGAGCTTGGCGATGCGATCTACTTCGGGCAGGGGGACATCCATTGCCCGGCCTACGTCGCGAATCGCGGCCCGGGCGCCCATCGTGCCAAAAGTGATGATCTGGGCGACGTTCTCTTCACCGTATTTCTGGATGGTATAGTTGATCATCTCCTCGCGCCGGTCGTCGGGATAGTCCAGGTCTATGTCTGGCATACTTACCCGACCGGGGTTGAGGAAGCGCTCGAAGAGGAGATGATTGGCCAGCGGGTCCAGATTAGTGATGCCAATCGCATAGGCTACCAGGCTGCCGGTTCCAGAGCCCCGAACATTCCACCAGATGTTGCTCTGCCGGGCAAATTCACACAGGTCCCACACGATAAGGAAATAGGTGTCGAAGCCCATATCGTGGATGATCTTCAACTCGTGTTCTTTGCGAGCTTGGATTTCGGGATCACTGGCCCGCTCGCCGTAACGTCGCTTAAGCCCTTCGTCTACCAGGTGGCGCAGATAGCTTTCGGCGTCGTAACCCGGTGGTACGTCAAACGGGGGCAAGTGATAGCCTTTGGGATCCAGATCTACCTCACACATCTCGGCGATAGCCAGAGTGTTGAGCAGGCTGTCCGAGCGCTCCTGGAAGAGGGTTAGCATCTCCGGGTAACTTTTCAGGTAGTAACTGCCGTCGCTCATGCGCATGCGGTTTTGCTGGGTGACCAATTCGCCGGTTTGCACACACAAGAGCACGTCGTGAGGGTTAGCGTCCTGTGATCTGACGTAATGCACATCGTTGGTGGCGACCAGTTTCAGGTCGAACTCACGTGCCCACTGGATGAGTTGACGGTTGACTTGGGTCAGCTCAGGAATACCGTGTTCCTGTAGTTCCAAGAAGAAGTGATCACGCCCAAAAACATCAATCCACCAGCCTACGCGTTCGTGGGCCAGCCGGCTATTGCCCTGGGCCAGTAAACGGGGGATCTCGCTTGCCATGCAGCCAGTGGTTGCGATGAGCCCTTCGGCGTGTTTAGCCAGGAATTCCCGGTCAATGCGGGGTTTGTAATAGAAACCTTCTAATTGGGAAGCTGAAGCAATTTTGAGCAGATTCTGGTAGCCAACATCGTTTTGGGCCAACAGCAACAGATGGTATCGTTTGTCGTCAATACCAGCTTGCTTGTCGGTCATGCGGCGGCCAACCGGGGTCAAGTAACTCTCCATCCCGATGATGGGCTTGATGCCTTGCTTTTTGGCCGCACGGTAGAACTCGATGGCTGCGTACATCGTGCCGTGGTCGGTGAGAGCCAGGGCCGGCATATTCAACTCAGCGGCCCGCTTTACCAAATCCTTCAGGCGACTGAGACCGTCAAGGAGGGAATATTCGCTATGGACGTGCAGGTGGACGAAGTCACTCATGGTAAATATCCATAAGGTATCAATATATCAGTGACAAAGCGCACTCATACTGAGGTGTTGCGCTATGAGTTCGGTCTGTGATCACCGCAGCTTATAATGGTTTACAGCTCAAATTTCCGTCACTTGACTTCCCACCAACAAACAGATCACAGATGCTGTTCGCAGGTAATGTAACCTGGAAATTCGCTGTACCATAATTATCTCGCCTGCAACCTGCGAGGTCGCAAGTATACCTGTCGCCTGGCGTATAATTGAAGTTAATATCGTAGGAGCCAGGTTCCAATTCGAGAAAAAGTCTATGCCCGGATTCAATCTGATGTTTCTGGTCGAGGAATAGGATATCTCCGTTCCGCCCACCTGGTTCCAAAACCAAAGTGGTTTTCCCCGGCGAGGGTGTCGGCGGTGTGGGGATAGGTGTTGACGTGGGAGTCACGGCTGGTGCCAGGGGATCTGAGCCAATTAAAAAACCCTCTACCACATTCTGGGGGCCAACTTTTCCCTGAACCAACCCTAGTCCGTGGATTTGTCCTTCCGTAACATCTAATTCCCCTTCTCCCCTCAGGCCAGCAGATTCGATTATGCTTGCCCAGCGGTAATGCCCTGGGTCAAGAAATAACTCTAACATCCCGCCATCAGGTGCTGTGTTTTTGCCTGGAATACGATATTCCCCCTCTCGGCCAATGAAATAAAACTGAGCCTCTTCACCGTGGAAGTTGATCACGTAGAGCAAGCCCTTGCCCTCGGGGACAGGGGGATATGTGTGCCCAGCGGGTTCCGGTTCTGGCGTTGGTGTGGCAGTCGGTGGTAGCGGCATGGTTGGCGTGTCAGTTGGGACTGGGGTATTCGTCGAGGTGCTCGTGGGCGCTGGGGTATTCGTCGATGTACCAGTAGGCGTAAGGGTATCTGTTGGGGGCATGGGGGTGGATGTGGCTGTCGGAGGGACGGGAGTTGGAGTAGATGAGCTTGTAGCGGTTGGGGTGTTCGTCGGGGGGGCGGTGGCAGTAGCACTAACTGTCAAGTCGACCTGGGTCAATGGCTCTGGTGTCGCTTGCCCATTGCAGGCAGCCGCTAGCAATATGAAGCCGAACAGAATGGCTGAGAACGTGAAGTAATGCGGACGACCTGACTGCATTTCAGTGATACTCCTTTCAGGGATAGGACGGACAATGACGGCTGTGGTTCCTTGAGAGGCGACTACAAGATATAGGGCCAATGACACAAAACGACACAACATATTGCATACCCGAACAATCGTGCTAAAGTATGACGCAATCCATTATACCACAGCTTGCAGTAAATTGGCTATGCTTTGATGCGTTTGAAGGGACAATTGAAAAAAATTTTAAGGTAAGGTTCTATTGTCACTCGCTCCGGATGGGAGTGTAGGGCGGATGGATGGTACGAATTGGCAAGACTTGATAAACTTTGGTATAGTTCCCTCGTACTTCCGTACCGTTGACTTTCTCTCGACCACTGGATAAAATGTTATGAGGAAGAAGGTATAATGCCAGAACTGCCCGAAGTCGAAACGATTGTGCGCCGATTACGCGGCCCTTTGGTTGGGCGCACGTTTACTGATGTCCAGGTGGGCTGGGAACGGATGGTGCAGGTGCCGGTCGCAGAATTGGAGGCGCGGCTGCCGGGCCAGTGCATTGAGGACATCCATCGGCGCGGCAAGTATCTCGTCTTTCGGCTTTCAGGAGGCGACAGCCTTATCGTTCATCTCAAGATGACGGGAGACCTAGGAATATTGTTGGCCAGCGATCCACTTCGTCAACACGATCGCATCGTATTTGGTCTGGACAATGGGTATCAGCTTCGCTTCCGAGACCCTCGCAAATTTGGTCGCATATATCTGACTGCCGACCCGGCCAAGGTATTAGGCCGGTTGGGTCCTGAACCGTTGGATGGCCTGTTTACCGAGGACGATTTCCTGGCTCTGTTTGACCATCGTTCGGCGCGGATTAAGCCTTTGTTGCTTAATCAGGAATTTATTGCCGGGCTGGGCAATATCTATGCTGATGAGGCGCTCTTCTTGGCGGGTATCCAACCACAACGCCAGACCGACACATTATTAGAAGAAGATAAGCGTCGCTTGTATCGAGCCATCCGGCAAGTGCTTAGCATGGCCATCGAACTGAAAGGGGCAAGCTTGGCCGACGAAGCCTATCGGGGTGGAGAGTATCAACAGCGGTTTTTGGTCTATGGCCGGGGTGATCAGCCCTGTCCCAGGTGCGGCAGCCCAATTCAGCGCATCCGGATGGGGCAGCGGTCGGCCCATTTCTGCCCCGAGTGCCAGCGGTAGAGATGGGCTGCGAAAGCAATTACGGGGAGGCTGCTTATGGAAAACTTGGGCTCGCTGGATCCAAACCGAATGCTCCAATTATTCATTGGGTCCCTTGTTTGTGCCTTCGTCATCTTACTGTTTATCATTATCTACGTTGTGATGGCTCGCCGAAGCAGCAAAAGTAAGGAGCGAATAGGTGGGGACCTGGGAGGCCTTGACCAAGGTATGCTGTCCTCCAGAGATCACCTGCAAAGATCGTCTCCACCAATTTCGACCACATCGGGGTCACTGTCAGCCGCGATGGTCAATGAGAAGTCAGCAATTGACGTGAGCGCTCGCCTGGCAGGGACTGGCCGGGAGGCCTGGCTAGAAGAGCCGTCGCCACGCGCGTCGGATATTCCGTTGGCTGGAGAGCCTGCTCCTTGTCATGCACAAGAGGTTTTACGGTTGGGGCGTGATTCATCGACTGGACAGGCTTGGATTCAGATGGCGGGTGTACGCTATCGAAACCTGAATGATATCCGAGATAGGGCGGTGGGCCAACGAGTAATGGTGGCTATCACACACCTGTTACGTTTCAGCAACGGCATGATTGCCACTGACCAGGGTGTGGCGAGGCTCGAACTCCCGGCGTGCGATGCCGTAAAGGTTCCGGCTGCGTTTGGAGCGTTGTCGGGGGAACGCGCGCCGGACGAGATAATGCGCTTGATGAGCGGCCCGGATCAGGATGATTTCTGTGTCCATTTGCTTGATCACTGTTACCGGCGCTTAGTTGACGTGAGCGATCGGACAGTCGGCCAATGTGTACTCGAGGGAATCACTCGTCTGCTGCAATTCAGCAATGGTATGCTGGCTACGAACAATGGTATTGGCGTGGTGCCAGTTCCCTCCCTGAGCGTTGCTGTCAATACCCCGCTGCCGGTGCCTCCCACACCAGATTCTCGCTCTTCACAATCGGCTCTCTCTTCCCCTTCGCTGCTTGAGTCGAATTGGGGTCATCACCCGTCTGCTCCTGTTTCTCCCACTTCTCCTGATGAGTTGCTCAGTGAAGAAGAGCGTTTTCTACGCCAACTGATTAATCAGGTACCGCAACAGCCCCAGAAGCCTATTGAACCTCCTAGTCTGCGAAGCAGCCTGCGTCGGGTGCGGAACAAGCCATCGGTCGAACCTTTGCCCTCCTTGGACTTGGTGGACGAGATTGACCGCATCTTTCAAAGCAAGCTGGCTGCTTCTACGCTGGCTGCGACGGACGCCAAAGTAGAATCGCACCCCGATGGCGGTGTCCGCATCAGAGTTGGGACGGCTTACTACGATTCGCCCGACGATGTGCCGGATCTATATCTGCGCGATATACTAAAGCTTTCTATCGCTGAATGGGAACAGATGTGATTGGTTTTAGCCGGGTTTTGTCCCCCAGATCTTCCAGGTGGGCTGTCGGTGTCTGTGTGTCGTGCGGGAAGATAACCAAAGCGTCTCGATCCAGCACCCACCGCTGCCAGCGGCGTTTGGATTCGATAGTCTCCAGTGGCTCCACGTCGTAGGCAGTCACCCATGCCAGCCGTTCAAAGTGGACTGCCAGGGTAGCCAGGTCTCCTGTGTAGAAAGCCGCTTCCTTTTCTGATTCGATTATAACGCTTTGATGGGCACGTGTATGACCCCGAGTTACGGCTGTCCATACCTCGGTTGTGACGCGCGTATCTCCATTCAACAGGCGGAGCTGCCCTGTGGCTTGCAGTGGCAGGAAATTCTGTGGCAGGTAAGTGGCGTGGGTGCGTTCGTTGGGGAAAGCGGCATCAGCCCACTCCAGTCGCTGTATCCAGTATTCGGCGTTGGGGAATGTGGGCATCATCTCTTCGTCCTGGAGTGTAATGTTGCCGCTGCAGTGGTCGGCGTGCAGATGAGTATTGATGACGATATCGACTGCCTCTGGTGTCACGCCCAGTCGTGCTAGTGCCTGGATCAGCCCGCCTTTAGTTCGCGTGAGGCCGAAGAACTGGCGCTGATTGTCGGTCAGGTGCTCGCCTAGGCCAGTGTCTACCAGAATGGTTTTGCCTTCGGAGCGGACGAGGAGGCAGTTGAGGCTGAGAGGCACCCGATTGAGTTCATCGGGAGGCAAGAGCTTTTCCCACATCACGCGAGGCACCAAACCGAAGGCCCCGCCCCCATCGAGCCAGGCCAGCCCATCACTTACTAAATGAACCTCAACACGACCGATTTGCATATGGGTACTCCTCCTCATCCTTCTTTCCGCCGTTTGGCGGTTGCTGGGAGGCTGCGCAAGATGAGGGCTACTGCACTAAAAACATACCAGTACCCAGCGGGGGGATGGCCTGATGGAACCACTCGACCAACCGTTGCCGCTCGGATTCTGGCAAAAAGGCGGCCTCGGCGGCTGTCAAGATCATTTGCCGGATGGCCCGTAGCGGGATGCCTATGCCGCGCAAGGCGACCAGGTATTCGTCGGTGAGGGTGGTGTTCGAGATGCTTGGGTCATCGGTGTTAATTGTAACGCGGATACCGACTTGCTGATAGGCCCACAATGGGTGTTGGCCTAATCTGGAAATGACCCCGGTTTGCAGATTACTGGTAGGGCACATTTCCAGAGTGACGTTGTGCTTGATCAACATGTCCATTACCGACAGGTCTTCCATGGCCCGCACGCCATGCCCGATGCGCTCGGCGCCTAACACCTCGATGGCGTCACGGATGTTGCTTGCGGGCCCTGCTTCGGCGGCATGAATGGTGACGTGCAGTCCCTGGGCTTTGATCTGCTGAAAGACCTCGGCAAAGCGTCTCGCCGGGTAATTTACCTCATCACCTGCCAGATCGATCCCAACAAAACCTTGGTCCTGAAAGGCTGCTGCCACTTCCGCTACTTGCCGGGCTATAGCAATACTCTCGTCTCGCCCAATTTGGGCGATAAGGCGTACTTGAATGTCGTGGTCGTGCTGAGCGCTGTTCGCCGCTGAAATGACCCACTCGGCCACTTCTTCATAGCTGAATCCCTGTACCTTGGCTAAGGCCACTGGGTTGAAGCGAAGTTCCAAATATTTGACGTTGTCGGCAGCAGCGTCGACCACAGCTTCATAGGCTATGCGCATCACTGCCTCGCGTGTAGAGTAGAAGCGGCGCAGTAATCTAAACTTGGATAGGAAGCTTTGAAAGTCGGGAGAATCATCGACGACCTGCACATAGGGCCGCAATTGTTCCAGATCCCATCTGGGCAGATCCACCCCGTGTTCCCGTGCGATTTCGGCGAGCGTCGAAAGACGCAGGCTTCCTTCCAGGTGTCGGTGCAGGTCAATTTTGGGCCAGGCTGCCAACACAGCCCGCATACTAGGCCGATTTTCGGAGGCAGCTGTTGGACTTTGACTGGTAGGTGTGTTCATCAAACTCTAGATCTCAAATCCCCAATGTTGTAGTAGCAAGTAGCTGGTGATGGTCCAACTATCTGTGATCGGCTATCGGCTATCGGTCGGGATAGGGAGGATGAAAGAGAAAGTGCTGCCGACTCCTACTTCACTCTCGGCCGTGACCTGTCCACCGTGAGATTCTACGATGGTTTTGACAATGGCCAACCCCAGACCGGTGCCAGCATAGCGGCGTGTGGTTGACCCGTCTACTTGGTAAAAGCGGTCAAAAATTCGCCCCAGCTTGTCGGCTGGGATGCCAATGCCTTGGTCTTTCACGTCGGCGCGTGCAAAGGCGCCGTCACGCCATACCCGCACGGTAATGGAGCTGCCGGCAGGGCTGAATTTGATGGCATTCCCAAGAAGATTGTCAAACACCTGGCCCAACCGTCCCGGATCGGCGTGTACTAAGGGCAGATCGTCGACTACCTCCAATTCTATTTGAACGCCGGACTTTCTGGCCGTCATAGTGGCCCCCTCCACGGAATGGGCCGCCATCTCAGCTAACGAGATGGGCTGAAATTCAAACTTTCCCATCTCGACTTGTTCCAGGGAAATCACATCATTCACCAGGCGGATTACTGCATCGGTACGCTGATCCACAATGCTGAGTGCTCTCCGCAAATCTGGCGTAATCTCACCCATGGCCTCTTCAAGAATGAGCTGGACGTAGCCCTTGATGAAGGTCAGTGGGGTACGCAACTCATGGGAAACGTTTTGTACGAACTCGGTTTTGAGCCGGTGGAGTTCGCGTAGCTCTTCTAGCGCCCGTTCTAATTGCATCGCCCGGTCGCGGAGACTGCGTAACAGGCGGGCATTTTCGATAGCGACCGAGACTTGGGCGGCGGCGATGGTTAACAAACGGCCTTCGCCAGGTCCGAAAGCATTGGGGGCCCGATCATCTATGCTCAGGGTGCCGATGGGGGCATTTTTGGTAATCAGCGGGACGACGAGCAGCGATCGGATTGAGGTGTCCCACTCTTTGTCTACCTCTTCTCCCTTAGAAGAAATGGGACTGCTTCGCTGTGGGTCTGATGCCGACATTTTGCCCGTACTCTTGGGCGGGTTGATGTCTCTAAGATTTACTGGTCGGCGTTCGCGTAACACCTGGCGCGAAACCTGGCCAATGAGTTCCAGGTCGACAGCTTCTTGCTCGCGACGTCGCCAGCCGCTGGATGCTTTCAGTGCCAGTTCGCCAGTTTGCGAATCGTACAAGTAGAGGCAACACCCCTGGCAATCCAAGGCGTGATTGATAATGGTGACAGTTGTTTCCAGAATGCGGTCGAGATCCAGGACTGTCGTTATCTGGTTGGCCAGAGTGTAGAGGGTTGAGACTTCGGCCAATCGCCGGCTGGTCTCTTCGTGCAAGCGGGCCTTTTCGATAGCGATAGCCACCATGTCACCCAGGGTCTGCAAAAGCCGACGAGTTTCATAAGATGGCAAGGCCGCCCCAATCATGATTAAGCCAATGACTTCCTCCCTGCCTCGTAGTGGCACGCCGATGAGGGGCACAGTATCCTGGATATCAGGCATCTGGAAATCAGGAGCCAGGGAATCGGAGATCAGTCTGATTCCTTGACTGTCTGATCCCTTGAGCTTCAGCGCGTCGAAAGTATCGAGGGTGGCTCTATCAAACCCCTGGTAAGTAGCCACATATAGATGACGAGTTTGTGCCCCCCTGAGCATCAAAGCCACACCTCGATTGGAAGGCATCACCGCTGCTGCTGCTTCGATCGCTGCCTTAAGAACTTCATCTAGCTTCAGTGCTCGATTGATGGCCTCACTAGCTCGACCCAGAGCAGCCAAAGCATCAACGCGCTGCTGAGCCTCACGGTAGAGGCGCGCATTCTCCACTGCCAACGCCGCCTGATGAGCAAAAGATTGTAATACTTTGGCGTCTTCGTCCGAATAAGTCCCTGCTTCCAGGCTGGCGATCATCAGCGCTCCCACCAATCTGTCGCCCGCCACTAGTGGGGCGCCGATCCAGGCGCGCACATGGTGTGCCCCTTTGATCCATTGCCAGCGTGGATCGAGGCTCACGTCAGGAATGATGACTGGTTCCAAAGTCTCCGCTATCTGGCGCAGGATGAGGTTTTGGTCGGTTACGAGAGTTGAACGCAAAATCTGTGTTGTATCATCAAAGCCTCGGGCGGCGAGCATTTGGAAGTGCCGGCCATCGTTAGTGAGGGCAATGGAAGTACTGACGCATGAGATGACTTTGTGCAACTGCTCGAGAATGAGATTTAGTACCCGGTCCATGTCCAGAGTGGTGCTGAGAATTGCTGCCACTTCTTGAAGGGTTGAAGCCAATTGCCGGCGGCGTTGCTCCAGGTCAAACAAACGAGCATTGTGGATGGCAAGGGCCACCTGTCCAGCAAAGGCCGATAGCAGTGCTTCGTCGGCCAGAGTGAAGCATTCCTGGCTCTGTTTATTGGTGACTTCCAGCACGCCGATGAGTTCGCTTTGTACCATCAGCGGCACACCAAGCGTGCAATGCACTTGGCCGGATGAGGGCCCGAGTGCCAAGAATCGGGGATCATTTTGAGTGTCGTCAACGCGCAATGGGTGGCGTGTTTCCGCGATCCAGCCCACAGTGCCTTGGCCTAATGTAAAGATCAGTTTATCCAGGTTTTCCCCCTGAAGGCTGGCATTTGTGGCATGAGGCACCAATCGCTGCCCCCTAGCATCGAGCAGATAGACAACTGCCTGTTCGGCATTCAAAGTGGTACTGACTCTTTCCACGATCGTGTCAAGCACGGCCTGAAGCTCCAGGGTAGTGACAGCGCGACTGGCATCCAGAAGGGCCGACATTTCGGAGAGCCGGCGTTGCAGTTCGTTGAAAAGACGTACATTTTCAATGATTACGGCTGCTGAAGAAGCGATGAATTCGATCAAAACTTCATCGTGGCGGGTAAATGGGCGGCCATCGAGGCGATTGATGATTTCGATTACGCCCAAGACTTGATCCTCTTGCTCTGCTTCGTGGCTACCGCCTGGATGCTTTGCGATTCTAAGAGGAACGGCGATGAGCGAGCGCGTATCGAAACTAATTGCCCGGTCAATACCGGGGTAGTGCCGCGGATCTGCATCTACATCGTTCACACGCGCTATCTGGTTATACTGCACGGCCCAGCCTGCTATACCCTGGCCGATTTCTAAGGTGTAGGGCTTGATTTGGTCAATGTGAGTGCCAGCAGCAACCTTAAAGTGCAGTCGACCATCTTCAACCAACATCAACGAGGCGGCTTCAACCTGAAAGAGGGCTCCTACACGTCGAATGATGGCGTCCAGCGTATCAATTAGTTTGCCGGGTGAGGCAAGAAGCAGACCAATTTGATTTAATGCAGCCAGTTCGGCCAATCGTTGATCTCGCTCACCAAGGAGAGAGGCGTTTTCTATCGCTACGGCGATGTGATCAGCCAGAATCTGCAACAGAGCGACATCGTCCAGGGTGAAAGCGTCTGGGGTGTCGCTTTGCACAACCAAGACACCTACAACCCCTTCGCTGATTATCACAGGGATTGCTAAGGCAGACTTTACATCAGGTCGGTGAGATGACAGCTCGTCATATGGATGGCCAGTTAAGTCATTGAGTAGTAATGTTTCACCGCTGCTCGCGACCGACCCTAGGATCCCGTGTTCATCGATGTGAAACCTCAGGTTGCTTGGTACAGGAGAAGTGCTGGCATCACTGCCCTGTGCCAAGGTGGAACTTGCACGCCAAATGGCTTGTTTTTTGTCGTCGTCTAGCATGAATACGTCAGCGTAGCGATAGTGCAAATCTAGGTGAAGTAAGTTCGCTAGGTAATTCAGCAGCGTATCCAGGTCTTCAGAAGTCGCTACGCGTTGCCCGATCTCCATGATGGTATACAATTGTTGGGCACGTCGTTGCGCGGCTTGCGTGAAGTGCGTCTTTTGCTCGTCGTCTAATGTGTCAGCCTCAGGTAAGTCAGGCGGGACCGGACGGAGTAGACCCGCAACAGCTACCTCTGTGGCTGGCTTGTTGGGGTCTGCGTCCCCGTTAGAGAAGATCATCACCAATTCGACAGGCAGCGTGGAATGCTTGCGGAAAGAAGCAGACTCTGACTGTGTTGTATCCGCACAATGCGTAGAGTCTGCTGGCCCTTCAGTCGGAATAGGCTGGGTGGCATCGTCCATGGCCTCGGAAGAGAAAGGGAATCGTAGTGACAATAAGAGGCGTAGCCTGTCTGCCCTGACCCGCCCGGCGCGAGGCGTGGCGATCCGGAGGAAATGCTCGGACAGCAAAGTGTCATATGGGGGGGTACAGAGCGAAACCAAGGGCACGCCGACGAGGGTCTCGGGGGTGGTAGAAAGCAATTGCGCCAGACGATTGCTGACCTCGATCAAGTGACCCGATGAGTCGAGGCTAAAATAGGCCCAATCGGTGAGGTCGAGTAAATCCAGCGGGGCGAAACGTGGGGCCTCTACCTTCCGCTGCTTTTTCTCCTTGGGGGGCTGCACGTTAAGGGATTGCCCGCTGGCTTCGCTATGACCGCTGCGCGGGTGCTCAGCTGGCGCCATGAGGTCATCCATCCCGCTCGGTTAGCAGCCAGCTCCAGTAACGCCACGTTATAGCCAATCCGATAGTGACGCCGACAGCCATTGGAAGGTAATACGTGACCAGGTAGAAAAGAGAGCTATTCAACCACCGATAGCTGGTCTGCCCTGTAAGTGACACAGTGATCCGTAGGAATTGTGAAATGAGTGCAATCCCCAGGAATCCAATCCCTACCCAGAACCAGCGATAATATGGAGGCATGCGGGTTACTGCGCCCAATTTTTCGCTGAGCCGGGCCAAGATGAAGAATAAAAATATGATGGCAATAGTGCCCAAGGGGCTCAGAAGAGTGAAGAACGCGGCCACTAGCGGCCTCCGGTCATGAGATTCAGCAGGAAGTAGCCTAGACCACAAACCAATGCGCCACCGATGACGCGGGCTACATCGCCCCATGGGTCACCTACAAAATCGCCGACGACAAAATAGCGCAAGGCACTACCCACGAAGAACACAACTGGCAACAAAAAGAGGGGGTAAAATGACTTGCGTGATGACTTGCGTTCGAAAAAGCGTGCAATTGCAAAAAGAAAAAAGAGAAGAACTGCAATGCCCCCCCAGGTATAAAGGGTCAAAATATTGCTAAGGAGCGATGGTGGATTGATCATAACGATAAAGATGCGATTCTACTCGCCAGTCCCATGGTTGGTGCTATGATATGGCTTCACTTCGTGAGCTCGGTTTCTGCCGTCAGGACCTCATTTCCCTAGCTCTCGCCTATCGCTTGACGAAAGCTTCCACGAAAGAGTCGGCCATGCGACGTGGGCTACCACTCATTATGCCCTCGCGGCCTTCAAACTTCGACCGAACTTCGACGCCATGATCAGTTATTTCAAACTGACGGATGTCTTTTGCGTGATCACTGCCACGCATTTTGAGCACTAATAATGCTTTGCGAATCGTGCTTTCGATTTCTACATATCGCAACAGTAGATAGGAATCAACTACAAAAGCGATGTCGCTGTCTCCTTCGGGTGCTTCGCCGAGCAGAGTTGGGCTTTCACGAGTCAGTAGTGAGGTAAGTCCTTCTCGTTTCAGAGCGTTAATAAAACTGTATTCCAGGGAACGTAGTTCGACAGGGTCTTGGGTGAGTCGTTCAAAATGAGTTATGCTGTCGACGAGCAGTCGACGCGCTCCCATTTCTGTCACGGCCGTCTCGATCATACCGCCCACACTTTCCACATCAAGCCGGGTGACCTCAGGGCTTGTCATAATGACTCTGAGCTTACCATCCTTCTCTAGCTGTTCAAAATCCCAGCCAAATGCCGCAGCATCGTGATAATACTGCTGGGGAAACTCCTCAAAGGTGATAATCAATCCGGGCTCGTCGAATTGTGTAATGCCGTTGTAAATGAATTGCATGCCGATGGTGGTTTTGCCAGTACCGGGCGCTCCCTCAACCAGGTTGGCGGTTTGAGGCAAGAATCCACCAAATAGCATTTCATCCAGGCCTTTGATGCCGGTCTTCACCTGCTCCATTCATTGACCTCCCGGTTACAGTGTTTGCTTTTTATTAAGATCAAGCCCGGTCAGCCGCCCGCATATAAGCCCCCTTTGGGGATTGGTATTGCCGTTCAAACTAGTGTCTAGCCTCACAATCGCCCTGATAGCTCTGCAGCGGTAGGCTGCCGGATGGCATAGGAATGCCGCCCTATTTTGAAACAAGCTTTTGGTTCGACGTCTAACCCTCCATAAGATTGCCAAGTTAGCGCATCCCGCGGATGATGTGGTAGACCGCCTTGACACGGAAGTGGCGATCTTCACAGGCTAAAATAAACCGATCCACCAGCTCGCGCATATCTTCATTCTTGGCGAGGGAGAAGATGGAAATCCCTTCTACTTCTCGCGTCTCCATCACGCCACTTTCCACCATATCTTCCAGCTCTGGCTTGACGGCAGCGGCGTTTCGGCCCGCGTACTTGGCGATGTTCTCTACCGTATCAGCCGTGTTTGGGTTTTCATGAAAAAAGCGAACCAGGTCCCACTTTATGAACGAGTTTACCTTGGTCTTGACAAAGTCTAGCAGTTCGGGATCCATGTCGTTCATCAGGCGGGCAGTGAAGTCATCCCCATTTGTGACCAATTTTACCTTGCCTCCTTTCTGAGGAGGATATGCATCTTATAGATACTTGGGCTCACCATAGGGCGTGATGATCAAGCCTGGTTATTGTATCATTATAGGCTGAAAAAATCAACGGTTTAGAGTCGCCTCGGTCGGCGAGATTTGACAGGCGGCTTGTCACTGGCTGCCTGAGGGGCTGCGTTGGCCCCCACTGGCTGTCTAGCAGCCATATCTTGTCGCATGTGACAATGCTTATACTTTTTGCCGCTGCCGCACCAACATGGGTCATTGCGACCCGGGTGCTTCTCGCTCCGGACCGGTTTGCGCGTGTCGCCGTCGCCGCCGCTGCTGGGATGCACTGCCCGCATCTGTCGGGGCTGAGGCATAGCCATCACCTGGGCGTGATAGACAGTATGCACGATGTCGTGCTGGATGGCTCCCAGCAGTTGATCGTACATATCATGCCCCTCGCGTTTAAAGGCGACCAATGGGTCTTGCTGGCCAAATGCTCGTAGGCCGATCCCTTCACGTAGCATGTCCAGGTCAGTGAGGTGCCGTACCCACAGCGTATCCACTACGCGGAGCATCACAGCCCGCTCAAGCTGGCGCATCAAATCGGGGCCCAGAGTCCGTTCCTTTTCGTCATACAAACGCTCGGCCAGTGTGATTAATTCTTCTTCAATCTGGTCTGGGTCCATCCCGCGCCAGCGGCTGGCGGTGGTTGTGGCTGGCAGCGGTAGAATAGCGCGACCGGCGTTGTGTAGTGTTACAAAGTCCCACTCATCGGGATCTTCGAAAGAAGTAGCAACCGCGACCAGACGCTGGAGCTCCTCTGTCACCATGGCCAGAATGGTACCGCGCAGGTTGGGACTGGAGAGGATGCGGCGGCGCTGAGCATAGATCACTTCGCGCTGCTGGTTGACCACATCGTCGTATTCTAACAAGTGCTTACGGATGTCAAAGTTGTAGCCTTCGACCCGGGTCTGGGCACTTTCGACAGATTTGCTAACCAGGCCGGCTTCGATAGGGATGTCGTCCTCGACGCCCAAGCTCTCCATAATACTTGCCACACGCTGTCCGCCGAACCGACGCATCAGGTCGTCTTGTAGTGACAGGTAGAAGCGGCTGGATCCGGGGTCTCCTTGACGGCCGGAGCGGCCACGCAGCTGGTTATCAATGCGGCGTGCTTCGTGGCGCTCGGTGCCGATGACGTGCAAGCCGCCTAGCTCCAATACCTTTGCTTTGTTTTGCTCACATAGGCCATTCTTTTCGGCCAATACCTCGGCCCACCGGTCGGGATACTTTTGAGTGGGGTCTTGACCACGCCGCAGCATGTCGACGGCGTCGTTCCATGCCAGACTGGGAATCTCGGTAAGGTCCACCCCCTCTTTGCGAAGCTCGTCGCGAGCCATGCCTTCTGGATTGCCGCCGAGCAAGATGTCCACACCTCGGCCGGCCATATTCGTAGCAATCGTAACCGCACCAGGCACGCCGGCCTGGACAATAATGAGCGCCTCTCGCTCGTGCTGCTTGGCGTTCAGTACCTGATGGGGGACGCCTCGTCGCTTGAGCAGATTCGCCAGGTATTCCGACGTTTCGATGGCGACGGTACCTACCAGTACAGGACGACCTTGGTTGTGCGCGTCGGCAATTTCCTCGACTACTGCTATAAACTTTGCCTGAGGACTCTTGTAGATCTGGTCGGGATAGTCAATGCGTTTCCAATAAAGTTCATTCGTTTGTGGGTTCTCATAGGTGGTGATTTCTACCCCGTCTTCGCGCCGGGCGACTGTTTGTAGTTCACCCTCCATAGCCCGGTATTCCACGTTTGTGGGCAACACCACTACGTCCAAATCGTAGATCTTGCCGAACTCTTCGGCTTCGGTGGCAGCGGTACCTGTCATACCTGCCAGCTTGTTATACATACGGAAGTAGTTCTGGAAGGTAATGGTAGCCAGGGTCAGACTCTCACGCTGTACCGCTACCCCCTCTTTAGCCTCAATAGCTTGATGCAATCCTTCACTGTAGCGCCGGCCCTGCATCAGTCGCCCTGTGAACTCGTCAACGATGATAACCTGACCCTCTTTGACAATGTAGTCGTGATCTCGATGATAGAGTACGTGGGCACGCAGGGCGTTGTCCAGATAAGGGGTCTTCTGCCAATGGTCCGGCCCGTACAGGTTATCTATACCCAGGATACGCTCGAACTTTTCCACACCCGCTTCAGTGAGGGTGACAACGCGAGCCTTCTCATCCACGGCGTAGTCACCGTCAGGCTCTTTGGCCTCCACGCTCCCGGGACTACTGGGCTTAAGTTGGCGCACTACGTTGGCGAATTCGCGATACAGGTCGCTGCTTTCCTCCGCCGGTCCCGAGATGATGAGGGGAGTACGCGCCTCGTCAATAAGGATGTTGTCTACCTCATCGATGATGGCATAATGCAGCTCGCGCTGAGTCATCTCCCTCAGAGCATAGACCATATTATCGCGTAGGTAGTCGAAACCGAATTCGTTGTTGGTGCCGTAAGTGATGTCGCAGTAATAGGCCTGGCGACGAGTGATGGGTTGCAGATAAAGGTAACGGTCGTCATCTGCCTGGTAATCAGGGTTAAACTGATATGATGCTTCATCCGGCCGGCCGCCGCCCGCCGACTGGATAACCCCTACCGACAGTCCGAGCATGTGGTAGATGGGGCCCATCCACTGGGCGTCGCGCTTGGCCAGGTAGTCGTTGACGGTGATGATGTGCACCCCTCGCCCAGTCAGTGCGTTGAGCATTACCGGCATCGTGGCCGCCAATGTTTTGCCTTCACCGGTGCGCATCTCGACCACACTGCCCTGGTGCAACACCGCCCCACCCACGACTTGCACGTCATAGTGACGAAGGCCGGTAGTGCGAACGCTCGCTTCGCGTACGGCAGCGAAGACCTGGGGCATAATCTCTTCCATCAGCTTCGTCTCGAGCTTGGTCATGTCTTTTTCTAGCCGATCGACTTCAATTTCCAGCCGACGACGCTCATCGCCACTGGCTGCATCCCGCTCGGCACGGCGGTCCTTCAGCTCGCCGCGCAGCATAGCCGTCTCCTCGGCGATGTCGGCGCGGAAGCGGGCAATCATATCCCGCAATTCACCGTCGCTCTTATGTTGCATCTCCGCTTCAAGGGCGTTCACTTCCTCGACCAGCGGTGTTAGGCCTTTGATAACTCTTAGATTCGGATCACCCAGTACCTTAGTTAACACACTTCTAAACATAACATTAACAGGGACTCCCAGCCCATCAGGTCAATTGAAATTTGAAATATATTATACCATAATATTAGCTAACCCAAAAGAAGACCTTATTATGTTTTGCTACTTGCTGCCTACCATTTGGCCGCGTGTGCGAAGGCGTGTATTATACATGAGGTTGCATCTATGCCAAAGGTGGTCCCTTATGTCTGTTGGCCTCATGAAGACTTATCCACGACTCTGGTCATTAGAATCTGGAATCGCTATGGTCGTGACTGATTTGCATGGTGACTGGGACGCATACCAGCGTTACCGCGATCGCTTTGTAGACTTGCACGCTAATGGGCAAGTCGATTGGCTTATCTTTACCGGTGATTTGATACATGGTGAGTCTACCACAGAGCCCGACAAATCGGTCGAGATAGTATTGGATGTGTTGGCTTTACAGAGTGCTTATGGTTTGGGTGTCGTATATCTCTGCGGTAACCACGAAATGCCCCATATCTACGATATTAGCCTGGCAAAGGGCAAAAAGGATTATACGCCGGCCTTTGAGGCAGCCTTGAGTCGCACTCAGCGTCGAGCCGAAGTTATTACCCTTTTCGACTCGCTCCCTTTTTACATACGAACGCGATCTGGTGTGAGTTTGGCTCACGCTGGAGCAGATACGGTTATGACCAACCCTAAAAATATGTTGAAAATCTTCAACTGGAGTCATCAGGATTTGCTAAACTCGGCTGACAAGATATTGGCTGAGGAAGGCGTGGTTGCTTTGCGCCGTGCGTACGCGAGACTAAACCTGGCAAGTTCCTATGACGACCTTGCTAAACATTATCTGGCTGTCTCTGGCCCTGACGATCCACGTTACGATCATTTATTACGAGGTTTTCTGGCAACAGCCACTTCCTCGTTCGAATTGTTGTGGTCGGTACTTTTCACCAGGTGTGAAGAAGCATACGGACAAACAGATTATGCTATCTTCCTGGACACGATGCTGAAAGAGCTATCGGTGAATTTTTTCCCCCAGCAAGTTTTGGTTGCTGGTCATATGACCGTTCCTAAAGGCCATAAAATTGTCGCCCAAAGACATTTGCGACTGGCCAGTGCTGGGCATGCAAGACCCCGGGAAGCAGGCCAATATCTGATCTTTGATACGGCCCAGCCTATTCAAGCAGTTGAAGATTTATTAGCCGGCCTGGAAAACGTGTACTGAGTGCGTATCCCGAATTATACGCAAAGCGAATGCTTTATGGAGTGTCCTTATGCACACCTTTCTCGATCTGAGTCACACAATTGAACCTGGTATGACTCGCTTCCCCAGCTTCGATCCTCCTTATATCGGCGCGGTGTGGACACATGCCGATGCTGCAGCGCAAGGCCATTACCAGGAGACCACCTGCGAGGTGACCGAGGTGCGCTTCGTTACCAGCATCGGCACTTACCTGGACTCGCCTTATCACTTCGATCCCGATGGCGCGGACATCAGCCAATTGGATCTGGCGCAGCTTGTGTTGCCTGGTTTGGCTCTTGATCTTCGCCATCGGGCTGCGCCCGACACGCCACTATCCGCCGATGCACTGGATGGACTTGACGTGGAGGGCAAGGCCTTGCTTCTCTGCACCGGCTGGAGCGACCATTGGGGAGGTGAGACATACTATCACCATCCCTTTGTGTCGCGTGGGATGGCCGAACGTCTGCGAGAGTTGCGTCCAGCGTTGGTGGGCATAGATACGTTGGTTATTGACAGCACCCAAGATCCTACCCGACCTGCCCATACCCTGCTGCTGAGAGCCGGGATTCTCATTGTGGAAAATCTCGCCGGGCTCGACAGCTTGGTGGAGGATCGGTCAGCCTCTTTATGGGGAATGTTCACTTTTGTAGCAGTGCCGGTTAAGGTAGCAGGGGCGGCTGCTTTCCCGGTGCGAGCTTTCGCCATATCGGGCATAATTCCATAGGTACTGACAACATTACCAAACTGGTTTGCCTCTATGTTGGCCTGCGCTGCCGCACCCAAATTATGGTATAATATACAATATACGCTAGCCAACTTTTGAGAGAATTTCGTGCGTGGATAGTTGAAGGTGTTCTAGTGTCTGAGATCGCTTCAGTCCTCAAAATCATAGCGTCT
>JAHELX010000242.1 GCA_024643945.1 Anaerolineales bacterium | reverse complement strand
TGTTTCGGCAAGCGGTCGGCACGTTACTGCGGCAGGTTCAATTGCGGCAGGCGGTGTGGCAGGCCATACCCCCCATCGAGCCGGTGCCGATGTTCCCAGGATCACCTACAGCGCCCGTAGAGCCAGTCCCTATTCCCGACACGACTCTCCTCACGGATGCGTTAATGGTGGGCTGGACGGAGCACCGGGCCTTGTGGCAAAGGATCCTCACCCCCATTAACCTGGCAGCAATTGAGGCGCTAGCCGCCCAGCCAGTTGAGCGCTTCGCCTTTCCACCCGACCTCTGGGCCCAGGTAGTATACGATTTTGCTGTAGTCTACAATAAAGGAGAGCGCGATCCAGATCGTATCGTCGACTCGTTACTGCCCCTTTACCAGGGCCGGCTGGCCAGTTTGTGGCACGAGGTCGCCGGGCTGATGCCTGTGGGCCGGGAAGGAACGGTAGCCGCTCAAGCGGCCGAGTTTGAAGAGGCCCGGGATTACCTGCGCCAACGTTGGGAAGTCTATCTGCCCTGGATAGACAGCGGCGAACCACGATGATAAACCGATAGTTAACGGCCAATAGCATTGGTACAACCTGCTACCTATTGATTGATATCTGTTCAAGGAGTTCGACACAATGACCATTAAGTTTGGCACCGACGGCTGGCGCGCCGTCATCAGTGACACTTTCACCTTTGCCAACCTGCAATTGGTGGCGCAAGCTATCGCTGACTACGTGCTGGAAGAGACAGAAACAAGCCAGCCTGAAGTAGTCGTCGGCTTTGACACCCGCTTCCTTTCGGATCGCTACGCCGCCGAAGTGGCCCGGGTGTTGGCTGGCAACGGTATTGTCGCCTGGCTAACCCGCGCCGACGCTCCCACACCTGCCATCTCCTATAATGTCGTCCACAAAAAGGCAGCGGCAGGCATCATGATCACTGCCAGCCACAACGCGCCCCGCTACAATGGGGTCAAACTCAAGGCTGCTTATGGCGGGGCGGTTTCCAAGCAACAGGGCCATATGGTTGAACGCCTCCTGGACCGAAACCAAGAACAAGCACGCGGTCCCAACATGATTGATTATCAGCAGGCCCTCGATCGGGGCCTCATCCGTCGCTTCGACCCAGCCTGGGCCTATTACGAACATTTGGGGCAATTGCTCAACGTGGATGTGATTTCTAGTGGCGAACTGCGCGTGGTAGCCGATCCAATGTATGGCTCCGGACGCGGCTGCTTTCGTGAGTTCTTGTCACGCACCCGCACCCATATCCGCGAGATTCGGGGCGAGATGAACCCTGGCTTCGGGGGTATTCATCCCGAGCCTATTGCCCGTTACCTGACAGCCCTGGTTGCAGCCGTGCAATCCGACCAGGCGGACTTGGGATTGGCCACGGATGGCGACGCCGATCGCATCGGCGCAGTGGACGCATTGGGCAACTTTGTGGACCCGCATCACATCTTCGCCCTGGCCTTGCGTCACCTGGTCGAAAAGCGGAACTGGACCGGTGCTGTGGTCAAAACGGTTTCTACCACTATGATGATAGACCGGCTAGCAGCGAAGTATAATTTGAAGCTGCATGAAACACCAGTTGGCTTCAACCACATCGCCGATTTGATGCTGACCGAGGATGTGCTCATAGGCGGCGAGGAATCGGGTGGATTAAGCATCAAGCAACACATCCCAGAAGGGGATGGGATACTGATGGGATTATTACTGCTGGAGATTATGGCCGAGGCTAACGCACCACTACACGAACTGGTCGCCAATTTGCAGGCAACCGTTGGGCCAGCCTGTTACACCCGGCGCGACCTACGTCTGCGCCACCCAGTAGCCAAACATGAGATGGTGCAACGTCTCACCGACGGCGCGCCCGCTTACCTCAATGGACAGACGGTGCGCCAGGTAGATACCCGCGACGGGGTAAAATATCGTTTGGCCGACGACAGTTGGCTGCTCATCCGACCCAGCGGTACCGAACCTGTGCTGCGCGTCTATGTAGAAGCGCCCGACCAAAAGGGGGTGGATGCCCTCATCCAGGCCGGGCGCGAATTGGCGGGGCTTGAGTAGTGCTGTAGTAACTGATGCCGTAGCGGTGCCGTGACGCTTAACCGCTACGACATCAAAACATTCGACGCCAGCAAGTCAAACAACCAGACTACCTTCCAGAATATGACGGATTTGCTGCGCAGCAAATTGGACAGTGTAGAGGGCGACTCCTACCTTGGCCCCCTTTTCAAGCAAAACCGCAATCGCCGCGTTATCGCTGACCGGGATCACAATCATGGCTCCATGACGCCCCTCGACGAGCATACGCTCAATCTCACCCTGCGCTAATCGTGACAGAGTTCGCTCGCCTAAGGCTACCAATGTGGCAGCCATAGCAGCCACCTGCGAACTATTGGCTGAGCCGTTCTCCACAAATGATTCGTCGCCACGTGGATGCGAAGCCACCACAAAACCTTCGATGCTCACAATAACCGCAGCACGTACGCCATCCAGCGAATTGCACAAGTTGGCCAGAGCGTTTTGCAACAGATCCATTCGATACACTTGAGCCATAATCGTTTCTCCACTCAGCATCTAAGCGGCAAGTTCAATCACCTGGCAATCGTAGGCCACGTCGAAAGTGTCATCTGGGAAGTATTCACGTAGTCCACTTGGCGTGATCTGAACGTGTCCGATGTGAGTAAACAAAGTCCTATGTGTGCGAATTGCCTGGGCAAAGCGGACCCCTTCGACCATCGGCAAGTGACGGCCATGTCCCTCATCCAGATCAGGCATATGCGTGATTTGTCCAGCATCTATGAAAGTCCCATCAAGGATAAGCAGATCAGGCTCGATCAGTCCCAAGAAGACGCTGTCATAAAAATCAGGTGCGTAGACCACCCGCAGTTCCTCTTGCTCAATCACCAGCCCCGCCGTGGTAAAGGTACTGGTGTGAAAGGTATCAAAGGGCGTAAAAGTAAGCCCCTCACCCAGGTCAAAAGGTTGACCCAGCATCATGTCCCGTCGGATAAAGGGGCGATTATTACCCTCTCCAGGGTCGAATTGATGAGAGACGAGATAGTTGAAGGTGACGAGAATCAACGTCCAGCTATCGAACTGAGCCCAGACAGGTATCTGATCAGGGTACGACAAATGGCGCAATTGAGAAAGGTCGTCGAGTCCCAGGTAATGGTCGGGGTGCGGATGCGTGATAATGATATCACGGATGGCAGCTAATTCGTCGGGAGGCAGAGCGGAGAGCTGTCTATAGATATCAGGGCCGGGATCAACCAGCACGCGCCGGTTGACAAGAATAGAGGACCGGGAACGCACTCCCTGCGGATTAGTCCGTGCGTTCTTGCACTGGGGACAACCGCAACCCCAACGCGGCAGCGGAAATGCCGCGCTAGTGCCAAGGAGTCGAATGGTCAGCGTGCCCATGAGTTTACCTTCTTAATGGCTACAGGCGTCTCACTCTATTATAGCGTAACCGTAACCGCATCGCAATAGGCAATTGAGCCTTGCTCAAAGGGTACCTTTCAATATGGGAGTGAGCTGTGTCCTGGCTCTCCCGCAGGTACAGCATTTTATGTGTTTAACAGGAATCAGCGCGCGGTGGGTTACGCACAGGCAACAGCTCAAGGCCGGAGCTTTTTGAGCCGGAGAAGCTCAGATCAATCAGCTACGGTCGCTCGTGGGGACCGGGAGGACCACCCGTGTCTTTGCTCCCACTGTCCGCACATTGGGGATTGTTCAGCACACCCACCACGTAGCGTCGCATAGCGATTTCCCGGCCGTCTTCCAGCAACCGGACAGCCACCCAATAGGGCGAACCGTTGGGGGAGACAGCGCTACCACAGCGAAAGCGGCCGGCCCAAAACTCTCCTGTCTGGGCGTCAAAACCGGGCGGATCGTTGGCCTTATCTCGCATAACGGCCAGCAAAGCTGCCGAATACTCTATATTCAATTGCAGATAAGGCGGCAGGTGTTGCGCTGGGTCCTGGCGATTAGGGGCATCGCGATTAAACTTGAAGATGGTGTTGCCAATGCGAGTGGCGACTTCACCCCAGAGGTAACTCCCTTCCAAATAAAGGATGGGGGCAGCCGCTGCGTCATCCCCCACTGCATAGACACCTTGTGGAGCATTGAAGCTATCGTGCACCAACAGCGTCAGACTGGCTGGCCCTGTCACCCGGGCTGGGGTGGCTATCCCCGCAGTGGCCGCGACCGGAGTCAGTGAAGCAGGGGAAGGAGAAGGGGAAGGTGTTGAACTTGGAGATGGGTCTGGTGTGAGCGAGGACAAGGACGGAGCTACTGAGCCAGAGACAGAAGTAGCCACGGGAGGTTCAGTTGGCGTAGGATTATCGACCAGCGGAGCAGCAGTTGCTGCGGGGGTAGGTTGCACTGATCCAAAGACCAGCCCCAAAGTGGCCATAGCACCCACCGCCAGAAAGGCCAAAGTGATCCCGGCAATAGCCAGTAAACGGGCCGGGGTGAATCGGGGTTTCGGTTCAGGCTGGGGCTCTACAGGCACAACCTGCTCAAATGCCTGGGTGGTGAAGGAAACTGTCAGACGGCTACGCGCCCGCTGGAGTGCCTGGAGCATCTCATCGGCGTTCTGAAATCGATCTTCGGGTTTACGCTGGAGCGCTCTGATGAGAAGTGGGCGCACTGGTTCGGGGAACATGCCGAGGCTTTGAAACACGTCACTGTTGTTGCTATTGTTGGCGAAAATTGGATTGACAAAGAGCGGCTCCTGTAATTCACCACTCATCATTTCATAAAGCACCACGCCCAGTGAATAGAGATCGGAGGAATGCGTGATGACATGGGAACTGGATGCCTGTTCCGGTGACAAGTAGATAAGGGTGCCAACCACGTTATCGCTGGGTGTCAACCGTTCGTCTTCCGGCTGCAAAGCGATGCCAAAGTCGCCAATCTTAGCAACAGGCAGGCCATCGGTGCGAGAGAAGAACATCACATTGGCAGGTTTCACATCGCGATGAACGACACCCTTGTTGTGGACTGCCCGCAGCCCCTTGCACACGTCAATTGCTATTGACAAAGTTTCATATGGTGTTATGGTCCCCTCTAACTGCATCATCTGGGCCAGAGTGCCGGCATCGGCGTACTCCATCACCATATAATGCTGACCATCAGTCTCGGCTATATCGTGAATAGTCAATACGTGCGGATCACGGATGCTGGCGATGACTGAAGCCTCACGCATGAATCGACTGACTGCGGCCGGGTCGGCAGCCAGGCGTGGAAGGAGTTGCTTGATCGCCACGTTCCGGTGCAGCATCCGGTCGTTAGCCAGGTACACCCGTCCCCAGCCGCCGCTGCCAAGCTGGCGCACCAACTCGTAACGATCAAGTATTATATCGCCGGGACCATACAACACATCTTGCGTCATACGATAATCTTGGAGCCTATTTGGCTGTGAATTTTCACCGAGGCTTATCCTTTAGCATCGCTAGCCAAGGTCAACACCCGATCCCACACGTGAGGAGGTTGGGGCAGGAGAAGAAGGAGGTGAGAGTCTATAGTGTATCGGTGCCCAACTACATTATAGCAAATTTTTACATGATAATCAATTCCCAGTTCCCAGTTGGATTCAGCGTCGGTTTGGCGACGGTTTGAGCGATGACTGGCGACAGGCAACAAGACAGCCAACTGCCTGTCGCATTCATACCAGTTCATGATATAATTCCACATAGTAGCAAAATGCGTAAGTGCTTACCGTCCCGGAGCGCCCAATGGTCCCGAGCGCCCGATGGTCCCGAGCGAAGCCCCCCGCGGGGCTGCACAGGGGAAAGCCCCCCCACGGGGCTGCACAGGGGAAAGCCCTCCCACGGGGCAGGTTCAGGCAAACGCCAGAGCACTTGTCCAGAAACAACTTAGCTATACCACCCAAATTCACCTAACATCTGCCAGACAAGGAGTGTAAAATGAGAGAACGTAAGTTATGGATTATCGTGACAACAAGCGCGGCTTTACTCTTGCTGGTGGGCGTGCTGGCGTTTACACAGGCCAGGCTTGCCCCGTCCGTGGCCCAAGCCCAGACCGAGGTCGAGACACCGCCTGCGTTGCCACGCACGATTACCGTCGTTGGCGAGGGGAAGGTGCGGATCAAGCCGGATGTAGCCCAAACTACAATCGGCGTGGACGTGAGAAAGTCCACAGTCAAAGAAGCCAGCGCCGAGGCTAAGCAGGTTATGGACGAGGTGCTCAAAGTCCTCAAGGCGCAGGGGATTGAGGACAAGGACATCCAGACCTCCGGCTTCAGCATTTGGGTCGAAACTCCCCCCTATGGTCCGGAAGGGGAGCCTCAGGCCAAGACCATCTATCACGTGACCAACCAGGTGTCCGTAACCATCCGTGACCTGGACAAGGTGGGAACGGTGTTAGACGCAGCGATTGAAGCGGGAGCCAACAACATCTATGGCGTCAACTTTAGCATTGCCGACCCTACCCCGGTGGAATCTGAGGCCCGAGACAAAGCAGTAGCCAATGCTCAAACCAAAGCTCAGGAATTGGCGAAGCTCAACAGCATCAAACTAGGTGATGTGATCAGTGTCAGCGAAGTGATCGGCGGAGGAGGTGGTTACTACAGCAGTAGCTTTCGCGAAATGCCGGCTGCGCTTGGGCTAGGCGGCGGTGGCGGTCCCATCTCTCCGGGTGAACTGGAGCTATCCTTGCAACTGCAGATCGTCTACGCCGTTCAGTGACGGCAACCAGAGGTGCCCGGTACCTCCTGGCGACCTATCAGTGCCGGGCACCTCAATAGGTGCACTCATTTTTCTATCTTCTATTTTTCGTCCATTGCTTATTGCCTGCTGCTACTTAACCTTTACAGAGTTTGTCTCGATCACGCGAGAATCTTGGGAGCATTATAAGTGACCAGGTTTCGACGCCAGGCCATTTGGGCCTGGTTGGCCCGTCTCTTCATCACATTTGCCATACTACTGACGCTAGCTGCTGTCGGCACGGTGCGCTGGCTGGTGGTAGATCTCCCTTCGCCCGACCGCCTGTACGAACGAGCGGCTGCCCCCTCCACGCGCATCTACGACCGGCAGGGGCGGCTGCTGTATGAAATCCTCGATCCGCACGGCGGCGCGCATACCCCCCTCTCCCTGGAGGAGATACCGCCGGCCTGTGTCAACGCTACCATCGCCACCGAAGATGCCAGTTTTTACTATAACCCCGGCGTGGACGCCTGGGCTATCGTCCGTGCCCTATGGATCAACCTGCGCGGCGGGGAGATTCTGTCGGGGGGGAGCACCATTACTCAACAACTGGCTCGCAACCTGCTCCTTTCCCCAGAAGAACGGGCCAAGGTCAGCCTGGAACGCAAGCTGCGCGAGGCCATCCTGGCCTGGCGATTGGCGCGCACCTATAGCAAAGAGGAGATTCTGACACTTTATCTGAACGAGATGTATTACGGCAACCTGGCCTACGGCATTGAGGCCGGCGCTCGCACCTACTTTGCCAAAAGCGCTGCCGAACTCGATCTGGCTGAATGCGCCCTGCTGTCCGGGTTGCCCCAGTCGCCCGCCCGCTACAACCCAACGGAAAATCCCACAGCTGCCAAAGCCCGGGAAGAAGTGGTGCTGGGACTGATGGTCAAGCAGGGCTACATTTCATCCCAGGAAGCCCGTGTGGCAGCCAGCGAGAAGTTACACTTTGCCTCCGTGCCCTTCCCCATCAAAGCACCCCATTTCGTGATGTACATACGCGGCCAGCTTGAGGAGGAATTTGGCCTGGAAGCGATTTACACCCAGGGACTGCAGGTTTACACAACACTGGATCTGGACGCCCAAAACACTGCAGAGCGCATCGTCCGCTTCCGACTGGAACAATTGGCCGACACACGCGAGGGACAGCCCCCGCGCAACGTGCACAACGCGGCCGTAGTGGTCATGGATCCCCACACGGGTGAAGTGCTGGCTATGGTCGGCAGCCCCGATTACTTTGACCCACGCATTGACGGCGCGGTCAACACCACTGTGGCCGCGCGCCAACCCGGTTCCTCGATCAAGCCTATCACATACGCGGCCGCCTTTGACCCCAACCAACCCAATCCCTTGACGGCAGCCACGATGGTAATGGATGTGCGGACAGCCTTCGTGACCCGCGAGGGGGAGCCCTACGTCCCCCAGAATTATGACCGCCGCTGGCGAGGGCCAGTGTTGCTGCGGCAGGCATTGGCCTCCAGCTACAACCTGGTTGCCGTCAAGGTGCTGGATTACGTGGGCATCGAGAAGATGACGGCGCTGGCCCGCTCGCTGGGGATCACCACCTTTGACGACGTGGACCGATTTGGCCTGGCGTTGACTCTGGGTGGAGGTGAGGTTCGCCTGATGGAGCTGACAACTGCTTACAGCGCCTTTGCCAACGGCGGCCACCGGGTGGAGCCGGTGACCATCACCCGCATAGAAGACAGTCAAGGCCAGGTGCTGTCGGTAGGTCCCTTTCGAGGACCCGGCCCCCAGGTGATGGACGAACGGGTGGCCTACCTCATCACCGACATCCTGAGCGACAATTTCGCCCGCGCCTCCACGTTTGGGGAGGGAAGCCCACTGCACCTCACGCGCCCGGCGGCCGCCAAAACCGGCACGACCACCGACTGGCGCGACAACTGGACCGTGGGCTACACTCCCGATTTGGTGGTCGGCGTGTGGGCTGGCAACGCTGACAACGAGCCCATGCAGCACGTCAGCGGCGTGATCGGCGCCGCCC
>JAHELX010000241.1 GCA_024643945.1 Anaerolineales bacterium | reverse complement strand
GCGCTGGACCACCCGCAACACCAGGGCCGGCCCTACGCTACAATTGACACCGATGACCTCCACTTTCAGCTCGCGCAGAAACTCAGCTACCTGTTCGGGTGTATGTCCCAGGGGTGTGCGAATGTCCTCGGTGAAGGTCATTTGAGCGATAATGGGCAGGTCACAGACGGCGCGAGCCGCCCGCACCGCCTCGCCCATCTCGTCCAGGTCAGAGAAGGTCTCAAAGATAAGCAAATCGACGCCGGCGTCGACCAGCGCCGTCACCTGCTCGCGAAAGAGGGCGCGAGCGGCTTCAAGCTTCACCCGCCCCAGGGGTGCCAGTTGCCGGCCGGATGGGCCCACCGATCCGGCAAGCATGGCCTGCTCATCCACCACGCGCCGGGCCAATTCTACCCCGGCACGGTTGATCTCGGCTACTTTATCATCCAGGCCATATTCGCTCAACTTAAAGCGGTTGGCGCCAAAGGTATTGGTTTCGATGATCTGAGCTCCGGCCTCGATGTAAGCCCGGTGGATATCGGCGACCAGGCCCGGATTCATGAGATTCAGCTCGTCGAAGCAACGGTCCAGGCTCACGCCTTTGCTGTGCAGCATGGTGCCCATGGCCCCATCAAAGAGGAGAGGTCCCTGTGCCAGGCATTCGAGAAAAGAATTCATCATATCACCACAATGATTTACCATTGCGGCCGGCCAAAGCGCGGTCAATGACCTCGCACGCCTCGGGCACCACGTCCCCATAGGCACGGACCAGGCCGTAACAACCGGCGAGCATCATATCGCCGAAGGGAGTGGCAAAGTAGGGATGGTGCCGGGAGCGACGCAGCAGCCCTCGCCGCGGGCCGGTGACGGCCACGTAGCACGCGTCGGGCGGGATGGGATCACCCCGGAAAAGAACGGCCCCGTGGCCGTTGCTCTCGAAGATTTGCTCGTGGGTGAGACTGCCCGCCGCCAACTGGTCGAGGAAGCCTTCTAACTGCTCGACGCTGATCTCGCCGGTGTGATGCTCAAACACGCCCTCGATGCCCCCGTGTCCCAACCGAAAAGCCAGGCAATGGAAGTTGCCGACGTTGGTCACGATGGCCGGTCGCCGCTTGCCGACGGCCGGATCCTCCAGCGCGCCGAGCACAGCCGCGGGTGCGGTATCCATCAGCATAACCGGAATGTCGTCGCGGGGTACGCTAGAGACCACGGCCTGCATGCGGGTCATAATGGGCGGCACGTCCTCAGCCAAAAAGGCAAAAGCTGAGAGGCGATTTTCGGCGCGGACCCGCTCTTCCAGGTATTCGAAACGAAAGAGACGGTCACTCATGCCGGGCGGCGCGTTCCCGTGATCGAAGACCGCCAGAGCCAGCGCGTCCAGGTCTCGATCCAGGTTCACGTCGAAGCGGGCGAAGGCCGCGGCGATGGCCCGGTAATCGAAGTCGGCCATACGCAGCCGGGCCACGTCGGCGTCCAATGCCGCCGCTTCGTCGTCGCCCACCAGGGTGATGCCCATATCGGCCACCGCCTCCAGGTCGTCGTTGAAGGTGCGGGCAGGATCCGGCGTGGCATAAACGCGGTAACCCGCTTTGAGGTGATCTTCCACAGCCCAGGCACAGGGGCCACCACCCATCAGCACACCGGTTAGCAAGACGTCGTCCCCGCGGCGGGTGGCAGCGCGCACTGCATCCGCCAGCCGCACCGTGGGCGAGGGCATCACCATTTTCAGGGAGTTTTCCACTTCCCGCTCGCTGTCGAAAAGCAAGATATCCTGGGTACCAGTGCCTATATCCACCGCTAATATCAACATCCCATTACCCCAATCGTTTTCAGACAGGCTCAGTCTATTTTGAGGGCTATTATACCACAAAGCCAGGAGGCCGTAAAAAGAAGCCCCCGGCCTCCCTCTTGAATCCAGGCCTGGTTTTTCAAACCTGTCAGGTCTTCAGAGATGAAACACACTCTTTTGATATTACATCTTGATACTTTGGCAACACTTGTGCTATATTACCCATGTCAAACCGTCCTGTCTGTCCATCTGCTCCTTGCCAGAGCTGATCCTGGCGCCGCTGGCAATCACGTTGATCGTGATACCAGAAAGGAAACATCATGGAAGCCTTTCCCAAGAATCGCCTTTCCGCAAAGAAACTGGCAGGCGTGTTGCTCCTGGTCATCGGCCTGGCCTGCCTGGCTTTTACGCTCGCCAACCTGGCCCGGGATCTTTCCCTCTGGGTGCTGGGACGGCACACTACGGCCGAGGTCGTGGACCTTTGGATTGAAGAGCCCGATGAGAACGAGACAGGAAATCCTACCTTCCGCTACTTCATCCGCTACGAGTTCACAACCCCCGGCGGCCAGGTTATCACTCGAACCACGACTGTCGCGCCAATTGAATGGACTGGGCTGGGACAGGGTAGGCAGGAGTTAAGGGCCGACGACACCGAGCCTATCAGCGGGGAAAGGGCTGCTGGCGTTTACCAGGAGCAAATGCACGTACCCGAATCTGGCATCGGCGGTTTGGAGAGGGGCAGCCCGGTCGATGTCGTCTATTTTCCTCCCTACCCGGCGCACAATCGGCTGGACGACTCGCATTACGTCCCGATCCTCGCCTGCGCTTATCTGCCACTGGTAGTCTTGAGCCTGGTCGGGGTGCTGGGTGGCTGGCGCCTCATTCAACCCAGCCCCGCCGAATCGAAAGGAATACCCGTCCCAGGAACTGAGTGGTACAATAAAAGGTAGCAATGAACGAATCGGCCCTTCGAGCTCACGTCAATGCTATTAACGACTGCAATCAGCGGGGTGGGCGCATGCTCTCGCTGCTGGACCTGATCGACGCGGAAACGGTTGACCTGCCGCTGGCTGCATACCTGGCGGCGACCATGCGCTCCGGTGCGTCACTGCTGGTCGGTGCACGGCCGGGCGGCGCGGGCAAGACGGCTGTGATGTGCGCCCTGCTCAACTTCCTGCCCGACCGGACCACTATTCGCCCGGTAGATAGTCGAGCCGCCCTGGCAGACGGGCAGCACGCCCGGCCTGGCGAGGTCTGCTACCTGGCCCACGAGATCAGCAACGCCCCCTATTATGCCTACGTCTGGGGAAGCGAGGCGCGCGCCTTTTTCGGCCTGGTCGAACAGGGGCACATCATCGCCTCCAATTTGCACGCCGATACGCTGGAGGAGACACGAGATCAGCTTTACCGGGAAAACGCCATCCCCCGCGCACATTTAGATGCGGTAACCCTGAAAGTTTACCTGCAAATCGAGCGAAGGGGCGGATGGGCCATGCGGCGCTGGGTCAGTCGTGTTTACGAGAGCGACGGCCGGGGTGATCGTTTGCTCTGGAGGGGGGATAAGAATGGATCGTTTACCCGCCAGGCACCTCCAGGCAGCGCCGTCGTATCTCCAGAGCAAGAACAAAAGTATGCTGAATTTCTGACCACGCTCTTGCGTCAAGACATGCGCCGTATTGGCGACGTCCGGCGCGCGTTGATTCAGGCGACCCCGGATCGCTGAGCCCCGTCAGGAGGCCGGCGTATGGAAGGTGTAAGGCTTGCGTAATGTGAGCATCAAGTTGAGGTCGACAATTTGTGGTATAGTGGGTGTATCCAGGCGTTCCTGCAACGCCTTTGAAAAGGCAAGGGGAGGAGGTCCCTTTGCCTTTTCTCATGCTTCAGGAGGGGGTATTCATTACCCTACACCCCCATGTCATTTCGAGCCGAAGGCGAGAAATCCCTGAAGCCTTGGCAGACAAGTCCAGCTTGTCTGGTCACAGACCGCAGTCTTTCCTCTCGGAACCGGCCAAGTTGCCTGTCTTCAGGCCAGGCATCGAGGGATTCCTCGCCTTCGGCTCGGAATGACATAGTGTAGGGTGATGAGGAGGGGGTAAGGAGACTCTATATGGCGGAAAACGCGGGCAATATGTCTTACGCCAGCATCATCGAGACCTACGGGCGGCTGGTTACCTCGATCTGCCGCAGGATGATCCGAGACGAGGAGGGTGCCCGAGATGCAGCCCAGGAGGTATGGCTGGAAGTCATCAAGAGCCTGCCCTCTTTTCGGGGCGGTTCGAAGCTTTCGACCTGGATCTATACCATCGCGTACCGGGTCGCCATGCGCTGTGCCCAGAAAGAAAGGCTCTATTCCACCCGCTTTCTGAGCGATTATTTCCGTTCTGGCGAAAGAGAACTGCCCGACCATCAAGATTTTGATAAGGCCATCTGGGTCAAAGATATGTGCGATCAGTGCCTGACGGGGATTTTGCATTGCCTGGATAACGAGGCTCGCATGGCCTATATTTTCAGGGACATGGCCCAATTGCCTTATGACGAAATCGGGGAAATTTTGGGACGCGATCCGGCCTCGGTCAGGCAGATGATCTCCCGCTCGCGGCGGAAGCTGAAACACTTTTTGGAGAATGAATGCGCCCTGCACAACCCCGACGGCCGATGCGCCTGTCGCATGAAGAAGTGGGTAATGGACATCGACCTCCCCCAGGAATACGCCAAACTCAGGAAGACCGTCGCCCAGGTAAACGTCTTCAAAGAAGCGGAAGAAATCATGCCTCCCAGGAATTATTGGGAGCAATATCTTTAAAGTTGTCACAAAGCGTCCCCGAGTTCCACTCATATTATAGACGACTTGTAACTACTCAGGTGCCCGGCACTTTTGCGGCCTTCAAACCGTAATCTGGCGTCTGACAGCGGCCCGGATGTGGCGCATTTCTGTCGATGAAGTGCCGGGCACCTTCAGGCTGAGTAGTAGCGACGGCTTCAACACAGCCAAATTACCAATATGGAGGAACTCAAATGGACACAGACAAGGCATACCAACTATTGCAAGTGGCCTATGCGGCGGTGCTGGCCGATGCCACGGCCCAATTTGCCCGGGAAGGCATCCTGGAACGAGTGGTAGAACGCAAAAGAGCGGAGCAGATGGCTGCGGGGAAAATGAAGGCGGCTCAATTTGGCATCACCACGCCCGAAGAAGTCTTCCCCCGGCTATCGGAGATCTTCAACTGTGCGCTGTGGACCGTTTCCCCCGAGAACGGTGGGTTTGCGGCCGAGGCCCGCGTATGTAAATTGTGCGCCATCGCCAAAAAGATGAACGCGCCGGCCCCCTGTTGGCTGTACTGCCTGGATCCCATGCAAGGCATGGTCAAGGGCCTGGATCCTCAGGCGAATTTCAGGGTGGAAGAGACTCTCTGGAACGGCGAAAAATGCCGCGTGAGGGTGACGCGTTAGCTCTCCGTTCTCTGACAAACGAGACAAGAAATTAGCTCACGCCTGCACCTGCGGCGCAGGTGCAGGCGTGAGCCATCAACTCAGTACTGCAGCTCTTTCAGGCAGGGACTTTCTTGGAGGTTTGACGCGCGATTTTGATCAGCGCGCGGAGGGCTTCGTTCACCGACTCGGAATCAGGAAAAACCTCAGCCACGTCCGGAGAGAGGACGACGACGTTGCTCCCGGCTGCGTAGCGCTCGGCATACTTACCCCGCACACCCCCGCTAAAATCGTATTCATCCAACATCTCTGGCTCGGGTTGAGTTTCAGTCTTTTTCTTCATAAATTCTCCTCTCGCGCCAGCTCTGCTGCATAAGCGATGGCAGCCTGCACCGCCTCGCGCGTCAGCGATGGGTAGCTATGCAGGATCTCATCCGGCGTCAGGCCAGCAGCCAGATTGTCCAGCACGCCCGATACCATAATGCGCGTGCCTTTAATGCACGCTTTTCCGTGGCAGACGGCCGGATCAACCACGATATAATCTTGCCAGTTCATGACCAATCTCTTCGAACTTCGCCGCTACCGCACACCAGAGTACCTGCCTGGTACTGTACAGTATAGTATCGGGTGTGTCAACATGTTCTTACTAAATCTTGTAAGGATTGCGGGGCTGTTCGAGGGGATCGAGGCCAACACCCAGGCCACTCTACGCTTCTGGGTGGCGCAGGGGATGCTGCCGGCGGAGGTGTTGGAGGGATAGCTATCGAGCATGATGTTTGGGTGAAATGGCCGGAAAGTGTCGTTTGCGGCCCAATGCTTGCGCGCAAACACAATTAAAATTCACCCGTTCTCTGGTTCGAAAGCGAAGAAATAGGGGATTGGGATCTTAAGGGGATTTATACCCATCTGTACAGTCGCTTGGCTAATCACTTGAGTCAAATATGGCCACAATACGTGGAGCGCTCTTTCATTTACAAACTTGGGGAGAATTTCGCGATCGGGCTTTGGCTCGCCTTCAACCAGAGTGAATATACCAATAAGCTCCAAGCAAAAAGTCAGGGGTTGTTCCTCTTGCGTCTCAACCTTGAGGTCAATTTGCAGTCTATCTGGGAATTCCTCACTATGGACTTTGATTTGAACTGAGAAATCCACGTTCAATTGTGGAGGTACACTTGGCTCCCTATGAAACTCCAATGTTCTAAAAAATGCGTGTTCCAGCCGAAACGGAAAACGAGTTTCTTGTGTCACGTGGTTAGACCTTCACTTGTTCAGGGCTAGTAGTTAGGCTTGCGGTTCTTTCTTCAGGTTTGTTACTGGCCGATGCATTTACTAGATTCCTGTACTCCTCATCGTCAACATAAAAGAGGGGAATCAGCCGAATCCTTACTCTTGCTTGCAAAGCCTCAGCAATTTCGATTAGTGTGCTTAGCCGCATGTTATGCTCGCCCGATTCTATCCTGGAGATACTACTTTGGCGGGTACCGACTCGAGTTGCCAACTCCTTTTGGCTGAGATTCAGTTCCCTACGACGTTTGATGATCTCCAAGATAAGATCGTAATAAAGCTTTTGACGCCGATCTTCTCTCCTGAATTCAGGATCTTTCTCAAGTTCGATGATCAAATCTTCAAAAGTGCTGGCGCCCTTCTTTACCATTTTATGAACCTTTCTTCTGTGCCATATATTCATCATAGTGAATTATGGCTCTTTCCTTGTCCTGACGGCGAGTTTTTCCTTTTACTTTTCTACAAGCATGAAGAACAACTATTGTCCTGCCATCTAAGAAATACATAAGGCGATTGTTACCTGCGGTGAGTTGCCAGATGTCAGTGGTAATTTTGTGGACCCAACGATGCGACCATTCCCCCAATTCAAGCTCTCTTAAAGTATTGAGACGACGCCGAATTTGGACTTTTTCAACATTATCAGATAAAGCGAGAATGTAGTCGTATGGAGAATCCCGTTCACCAGATGGAGGAAAGAATTCGATGTCCCAGATGGGCATTTAATCGCCATCCCACTTTAAATATATCATATTTGGTATATTGAGTCAATGGTGATTTTGGTAGGAAAGATCAATATGGTTTACTTGAGTGCTTTCCATGATGTGTGTTCAGTATACCATATTTGCTCCCTCATTTTCAATTTTGAAATTGGCCGAAAATAACGATTTCCGGCCGTTTGCGCGCAAACGCGATTTTGGCCGCAAACCACAGACCCTGCAAATCTTGGCCATGGTAGCGGTGGATGTGGATCTGGAGGGGTTCCTGGCGCAGATCGAGACGGTGGAGGCAGCGGGGCCGGTGTTGGACCCAACGCTATACCGAGAGGCAGGGGAGAAGCTGGCGAACGTGAAGGCGCTGGCGGAGGCCTGCAAGGTGTTTCGAGATGAGGTGAGGCGACAGGCAGCGGATAAAGGGGAAGCGGAAGACAATGAGGATGGAAGTGTACGACCTTGATTCATCTTGGGTCAGTTTACGAGCGACGCCGAGACATCGAAGCGTGGTGTGTGAGGGTTGTGAGGTCACTCCCCACGACACGCCAGGCCCTGGCTGGCGCCGAAAGGGAACGAACCCAGCGACGTGGAGACATCTATGTCCGGATTGTGCGGCTGCTCGAACTGAGCGAAAACAGGTCAGATAATCGGTCTTATCGGTACTGCAGGCGCAAGCTAACTAATCGCCGGGAAGTGTAGTCTTCGGCCATTGGCAGCATACTGTGCTCCCTGCCAGGCTACGAACAACTCCAACAAATGCAACCTACAGGTATCTCATTTTGCTGGATCTACACTTTGAAGAAGCTCCAAAAGAAACAGGGTTGCCCGCCGTAGAGAGCTCAGCCACTCCGCGCGGGAGTAATCTCCCTTCTTGAAACCTGATAACTCATCGACTAGGTTATGCCACCGGTCCGCCAAAGATTGACCGGCCGCCTTCGAGATAATGTCCCATGCAAGTTGCCTATGTATGGATTCTATTTTGTCGCGTTGGGACTTGGCACGTTCCTGCGTAGATCGTCGGCGAAGTAGTCCGTCGATAGTCGCATTAATACATTCCCTCATAGGAATAAGAGATGTATTTACGGGAGAGCTTTGAGTCACGGGTTTTTCATAAGCAGCCCAAGCAATCTCAAAAAGCTCGGCCGGGCTTTTCTCGCCCGATTGCACGGGACTATCGAGTCCAAACTGGCGAAATAGCGACAATACACGTTGCCTGTCGGTTGCTAACATATCGATCACTTGGGCCAACTGCTCAGTAGCTGCACGGGCTGCAATTTGCTCAGATACTGGCACGTTTTGTATCACATAGGCAGGATCTGCCAGATACGTCATCGCGTAGGAAGCGCTGCCGGAATAGGTTGAGTACGCAGGTATCGCTCCGGGGCCCATGCCTGCGATAATGTTATCTTGCTGCTCATTGAAAAATTGCCAGGCGTCAATCGCGGCTCCCCGATTAAAATTCGGTGGTAGCGGATATTGCATCCTGTTCTCGCTAGCATCTGCCAAATCAGATGCGTATCGACTAGTTTTCAGAAGGGCACCCGCG
>JAHELX010000240.1:4400-8738 GCA_024643945.1 Anaerolineales bacterium | reverse complement strand
CCCGGCGCGGTGGTAGGCGGGGTACGCCAGTGGGAGACAATGCTGCGTGGCACTCCCGATTGGGTATATGCCGAAGCCCAGGCTGCCATCGAGGAGACCGAGGGGCGGCGGCTTATCATCGGCACCGGCTGCGTAACCCCCATCACCTCGCCAGTAGGCAACATCCGGGCGGTACGGGAGTCGGTAGAACATGAAGAGTAAGAAGCCGGGAGTAGGCAGTACGCAATACGCACTACGTAGTACAAAATTGGAATTGTTGCGATGAGAAATGGGAGAGAACCTTACGTTTATTGCCCGCATTGCCGGGCGGAGATGCAAGATAAATTTGTGTTCGGCCGGACCCGGCAGGTTTGTCCTGAGTGTGGGTTCGTCCATTTTCTGGATCCCAAAGTAGGGGCAGGCGTGCTAGTAGAGCAGGGGGGTAAAGTGGTGTTAGTGCGCCGGGCGGTCGTACCGGCGATTGGCTCGTGGTGCCTGCCCTCCGGCTTTGTGGAATACGACGAAAGCGCCGCCGAAGCGGCCGTGCGCGAGTGCCTGGAAGAGACCGGGCTCCAGGTGCAGCTCACCAGCCTGTTGGATGTGAGCCAATACGTCAGCGATTTGCGTGGGCCGGGCATCATCATTCTCTATCGGGGCCAGGTCGTCGGCGGGGAGCCGCGTCCTGGCGACGACGCCAGCGAGGTTGGCTTTTTTGGCCCCAAAGAATTGCCGGACGACATCGCCTTTCCCTCCAATCGCCAGGTGCTTGCTCGCTGGAGGCAAGAGAAGCTGGTAGCGAAGCTAATACCCCCGTCCCACTCCCCGATAGGTAAAACCTAACTCCTTCAACTTCTCCGGCTCGTAAAGGTTGCGTCCGTCCACGATGAAAGGTTGGCGCATCGCCTCCTTGATCCGGGCCATATCCAGGTGCTTGAATTCGTTCCACTCGGTGCAAACGACGATTGCGTCACAGCTTTCAGCCAGGTCGTAGGGATCCTCGGCCAACTGCATATCAGGCAGAAGCTTCGCCGCATTATGCATAGCGGCCGGGTCATACCCCTTTACATACACGCCCTCATGTAGCAGCAGACGCGCAATCTCACTGGCTGGTGATTCCCGCATGTCGTCGGTGTTGGGTTTGAAAGCCAGCCCCAGGAAGCCGACGACTTTCCCGCGCAGCTTGCTGCCCAACACCTCGCGCAGCTTCAGAATGACTTGCCGCCGCTGATACTGGTTGATGTCCATCACCGCTTTCACCAACTGGGGATGGGTACCGTGAATAGAGGCCATGTGCGCCAGCGCTTTTACATCCTTGGGAAAGCAACTCCCACCGTATCCGATGCCGGCATCCAGGAAGGAATGGCCAATGCGTTTGTCGTAGCCCATGCCTACAGCTACCTCTTTCACGTCAGCCCCCAACTGCTCGCATATGTTGGCGATTTCATTGATAAAGGAGATGCGCGTCGCCAGGAAAGCGTTGGAGGCGTATTTGATCATCTCGGCTGTGCGCAGGTCGGTGACGATGATGGGCGCGCGCAGGCTCAGGTAAAGCTGGGCAACCTCGTTAGCCGCATCTTGATTGAGGGAGCCCAGCACCACCCGGTCGGGGTTCATAAAATCGAGAATGGCCGAGCCTTCACGCAGGAATTCAGGGTTCGATACCACGGCGAATTCGATGGGCTGTGGCTGGTTGGCACGGATAATGTCGGCCACCCAGTCGCCGGTGCCGACGGGCACAGTGCTCTTGTTGACGAGAATCAGCGGATGATCCATAACAGCCGCCGCTGATTCGGCCGCGGCGCGCACATATTTCAAATCCGCCTCGCCATCCACTCCCTCCGGCGTGCCGACCGCAATGAAGACGAACTTAGCCTCGCGTAAAGCCTCGGCATAGTCGGTGGTGAAGGTAAGACGACCAGCGTGCACGTTGCGCCGGACCATCTCCTCTAACCCCGGCTCGTAGATGGGAATCCCCCCGCTTTTCAAAGTGTTGATCTTGACCTCGTCCACGTCGAGGCAGCAGACCGTGTTGCCCAGGTCAGCGAAGCAGGTGCCGGTCACCAGGCCCACATACCCCACACCGATAACAGTGATATTGCGCATATTGAATGCCCCCTTTAATTGTGGTTTGGGATGTGAACGGGAGATGGGATGTGGGTTATGTGACCTTATCCCACATCACCTATCCGCCGCCATCGCCCGTTGCGCCACTTCCTGCCCGATCTCGACGGCGTAGTTTGTCCCTCGATCCCAGGGATAGACCTGGCTCATGCTGGCCCAAAACAGACCCGGAATGGGCGTTGCCAGGTCAGGGATGTTTTGGGAATGATTCACGGGCGGCACTGGCTGCGCGTACTTCTCACGGAATAGCCAGCTCTTACGCACCCAGTCAGGATTAAAGTGAGGGTTGAAGCGAGGCAAAGTGGGCAAAAAACGTGCCAGCAATTCTTCGTGCGACAGGCTGAAATACTCGTGGTTTGGCTTCAGATAATCGCCACAGTAAACCAGGTGATCGCCGCCATAGTGTTTGGGGTCGATGTAATTAGTGTGCTCCACCAGCGCCAGAAAGGGGAAGCCTTCATCCTTGGGCAGGTTGATCCAATAATGACCGTCTGTCAACTGGTGCTTGAGCGCCAGGATCAACACGACGGCTCCCATTGATTTGAGCTTCTTCAGCCCTTCCAGGTAATCAGGTGGCAGGGCGGGGACCAGTCGTGCCAGCAGCCCCGGCGACACAGTGGCGATGACCCGGTCAAAGACCTCATCGCCTGACGTGGCCCGCACAACCAGGCCGCCATTGGGCGCCGGTTCGATGCCATGGACCGGGGTGCTGAGCCGGATCTCGGCGCCTTGGGTTTGAACGCGACCAGTTAGCGTGTCGCTGAAAGCCTGAAAGCCACCCACGAAATAGCCCAGGCGAGCGGTCCGTTTGTAGGCACGCGCCCACATCCAGGCCATGTTCACATCCCGATAGTAATCGCCGAACTTGCCGATGAGCAGTGGTTTCCACCACACATTATAAGCTCGCTCGCCGACCATGCGCCGCATCCATTCATCCGCCGTAACACGCTCCAGTGGACGCCAATCCTTAGTCAGAGTCAGATAGAATGTCGCCAACCCAACTCGCAGGCGGTCTATGAATGGCAACGGTGTGAACTCAAGCACGCGGATAGCTCGGTGCAACTGCGAAATCGGTACAAACTTGAGCCAGGGAACAGGGCTATCAAGGGGGTAGATCAGCCCTTGGTGATAGAGGGAGGTAGTGGGCCATAGGAAGAAGAGGCGATCCCGCGCCTCCAGTTCTTCGATTAGACCGATGACCGCGTCGTCAGAGGCAAACCAGTGGTGATAGAATCGCTCCAGCGACCACTCCCAACGTTCGTCCTTAAAGCCGGATGCCAGTCCGCCAGTTTTGTCGCCCGCTTCGAAAATGACGGCACGGTGACCGCGTTTGGTCAACTCGTAGGCTGCAGTGAGGCCGGCAACGCCAGCACCAATAACTGCGATATTCAAATTGATCTCTTTCACTGAGTTTTGTCTAACTTAAGTACTTTGAAATCGACACATTATAATGCAAAGTAGTCCCCTTCTGCAAGTAACCGATGCGTTGTCCCAATGAGGTGTGCCAGGTAAAGTGTCCTGTGGTATAATGGGTGGGGATAGCCAACCTGAGGAGGCAAAGCGATGGGCAAAAAGACCCAAATCGGTGGCATTATGCACAGCGAGGAGCTGGCCATGATTGGAGTGCTGGCGATGCCCTCACGCCCAGGTACGGCGGGGAGAATCCTGTCGGCGATGGGGGATAATAACGTGAACGTTCAGTTCATCGTACAAACGGTGGACAGGAACGGCAATGATCACGTGGTCTTTTGCGTAGGCCGCGAAGACCTCGATAAGGCGCTCGACCTGCTCGCCAGCATCAAAGAAGAAGTGTCTGCCCAGGACGTGGTCCACGACGCTTCAGTGGGATTAATCAGTATCTTCGGGCCTGACTTTCGCCAGCGCCCTGGCATCGCTGGCGAGATGTTCGCGGCGTTGGGCCGGGCTGACGTCAACATCAAGGCCATTAGCACATCCATTTCCACCATCTCGTGCGTCATCCAGGCCGTCCACGTGCCAGAGGCAGTCAAAGCATTGCAAGATACATTTGAGATGCCGTAAAGTTTAGTGGACGGCCCTGGTTGACGGTTTAGCGTCTGCTGTCTGTTGAGGTTTCTAGTTCGTCGCGCACTGTCTGGTAGAGCGACGTCGCTTTCAGTTGCCGTAGAGTATAGCAGGGGCCATCCAGTTCATCGGCCAGGGCCTGCGCCAGCCCGCGATCAAAGGAGGCATGCTCCATATTAATGACCACTGAACGGA
>JAHELX010000240.1:0-4300 GCA_024643945.1 Anaerolineales bacterium | reverse complement strand
TAGAGCGACGTCGCTTTCAGTTGCCGTAGAGTATAGCAGGGGCCATCCAGTTCATCGGCCAGGGCCTGCGCCAGCCCGCGATCAAAGGAGGCATGCTCCATATTAATGACCACTGAACGGATACCGGCGGCGCGGATGACAGAAGCCACCCGGTGCGCCTCTTCCTGAGCTGGCAGGTCAGTGATGGAGACATTGCCGGCCCCGTCGGTCAAGAGGATCATCAATGGCATCACTTCTGGATCAAGGCGCAATTGCTGGGTAAAGGCCTGATACGCCAGCAGCAAGCCAGCTGAAAGGGGGGTTTTGCCACCTACCGGCACGTCAGCCAGAGCATGCTGGGCCAGTTCGACGCTCGAGGTCGGTGGGAGCACCAGCCGTGCCTCCTCTTTTTGGAACACCACCAGCCCCACTTGATCGCGGCGCTGATAAGCGTCCATCAAAAGTGACATAATAGCGCCCTTAGTCGCCTCCATGCGCTCGGCGGCGGCCATGCTCCAACTGGCGTCTACCACAAACAGGATGAGGTTAGCCGAGCGCCGCACCCGCACTTTCTGTTGCAGGTCATCCACTCGGATGGCAAAGGCAGCGTCTGTGTGCTCGCGTTGAAGCTGAAAAGGTGCGGCAGCGCGGATGGTAGCGTCGAAGGCGATGTCGCGCGTCTTGCCGTGGGCCGGCCGGGCCTGGATGTAACGCCCTCGCTTGCGATCGGTTCGGGTGGAACTTCGCCTGCCGGCCTGGCTACGAGTCAGTTTATCGAGAGGCGTTTGCAGCCGCTTGGGGCGGAAGTCATCGCCAATGTTCACCGGGCTTTCTGGCGCTTTCTTGTCATTGCCAGAAGCTTGGTGGCTCTGGTCTTGGGGCGGCGAGCCCGACGGCGGCGGAGCGGCTGCTCGCTGCTCTACCTGGTCACCCTCGTTTTTTTTTCCTCTGGCTTGGAATGCGGGTTACCAGACGACTGCATCTGAGCCGTCTGGTCGGCCGCTTCCTGGCGTACTTGATCCAATCGCTCGGCCAGTTCCTGGAATTGGATCTCCGTATCCTGGAAAGGATGGCGCTTGAGGCGATGCGGCAGTGCCAGTTCGGCCGCTACCAGAATATCTTCATCGGTGACGTGGGTGCGCCGGTTGAGAGCCGCATGGGCGATGGCCGCCTTGAGGATAACGATATCGGCCCGATGTCCATCTACCTGCATCTCGCTGGTTAATTCAGCGATGGTAAACAGGTCATGCTGAGTATATGTGACATCCTCCAGCAGCTTGCGTGCATTCGCGATATCCTGTGATAGGTCACCCTCTTGGGGCTCCCAATCAGCGTAGAAGCCGGATGGGTCGCGCTCGAACTGGACCGTGCGCTCCAAAATCTCCATACGCGCGGTGGGATTGTGGATGCCCCGGATGTCAACACACAGGGCGAAACGGTCGAGCAACTGAGGGCGCAGGTCCCCCTCCTCGGGGTTCATAGTACCGACCAAAATAAAGCGAGCTGGGTGCGAGAAGGAGATACCTTCACGCTCCACCACGTTGACCCCCATCGCCGCCGAGTCTAACAGCAGATCTACCACGTGATCGTCGAGCAGGTTGACCTCGTCTACGTAGAGCAATCCCCGGTTGGCTGCCGCCAACACGCCCGGCTCAAAATGACGCTCGCCTTTCTTGATAGCCAGCTCAATGTCCAGGGTGCCGACCACACGATCCTCGGTAGCGCTGACCGGCAGGTCTATAAAACGCGTGCGGCGTCGGGCAACCGGCAGTTCTTCGCCGCGCGCCACCCGTTCGTGACAGTTGTCGCATTGCCGGTCTGGACGATGAGGATGGCAGCCAAAGGGGCAATCGGCCACTACTTCAATTTCGGGCAATAGCGCAGCCAGAGCTCGGGCCGCCGTGCTTTTGGCGGTCCCGCGCTCGCCGCGAATCAACACTCCCCCGATTTGCGGACTGATCGCATTTAAAATCAGGGCCATTTTCATGCGTTCTTGGCCTACGATCGCGGTGAAGGGAAAAATTGAAGGCATTCGTCACTATCTCCAAAACGATATATCCAACCTGCTTAATAATATTATATTCACGCCTATAAAAAAGGCAAAGACGTCTTGCTCCCGGCAGCAATTCTCATTGTTTCATCTAACTTCTCAACCGCGCATGCACACCCTGGAATGGCGTTTTGAGCAACCTATAGGCACGGCTGCAATTGAGGCTGCAGTTCAGGGGACGGTTCAGCCCGCTCTCTGCGCTGAGGCCAGGGGTGATCAGGGATGAATCAAGGCCAAAGTAGTCAGCCAGTGCCAGGCCAAGAGCGTAGCGATGCGTTACTTCTGGGCCGGCAACGTGCAGCAGGCCCCGATAGTCGAGTGTGCTCAGTTCCAACAACGCGGCAGCCAGTTGGTCACTCCAGATCGGGCAGCGCAGCTCGTCCGTAAACAGGTTACGGGGTTCGCCCCGGCGTAGTGCGTCCACAATCCAGGTCACGTGTTTGCCCATCGGCTCCATGGTAAGGATGAGCGGAGTACGGACAATGACCAGATCGGTTCCCATCCCCAGCAATGCCTGTTCCATATCCGTTTTCGCCTGACCATAGGCCATAATGGGGTTAGGTGGGTCTTCTTCCGTGTAATTCCCCTGCGTGCCGTCGAAGACCAGGTCCGTGGAGAGGACAATACAACGCGCACCAGCCTCGGCGGCCGCCTCGGCCACGTATCGGCCGCCATCCACGATGGCAGCCCGAAAGTCAGCATTAGAGGAGAACTTCGGCCGATCACGATCGCTGACGGCGGTATGTATGATGGCATCCGGGCGAAGCCGCGCCGTCAACTGCTGAACAGCTCGACGGTTGGTGATATCAAGCTGATGCCAGGTTGCATTGCTCACCGGGGGAGGGTGCGTGAAGTACGTCGCATGTACATCTGAGCCCCTGGCAGCGCTCACCACCTGTTGCCCCAATTCGCCGCTACCGCCCACAACCAGCACACGGCGAGGGTTACGTCTCATCCGGTATCGCTCCCTCGAGTACCTCGCGCTCCAATCGTGCCAACGCGGCCTGGGCAGCAGACTGGGCTGCCGCCTGTTTGCTGTGCCCTACTCCCGACCCGTACGTTTCGCGGCCGATGATGGCCGCCACCGTAAATTCTTTAGCATGATCGGGACCCCGCTCGCCAATTGTCCGGTAGATGGGGGTAATCCGTCGATGCTTCTGGCTCAGTTCTTGCAACAGGCTTTTGGCGTCTTTATCGGCCTCATCCTCCAGGATTTGGGACATGGCTGGCTTGACGGCCTGGATAACGAAGGCCCTGGTCGCTTCCAGTCCCTGGTCCAGATAAAGCGCGCCAATCAACGCTTCGTAGCAATCGCACAAGATTGCTGGACGTGTCCGCCCCTCGTTCTCTTCTTCACCCCGACCGAGGTAGATATGTTGGCCAAGCCCTATTTCTAATGCAAAAAGAGCTAATGTCTCAGTTCGCACCAGGGCAGCTCGCAGGCTGGTGAGCTGCCCCTCGCTCATCTCGGGGAAACGGTGATACAGGTATTCGGCGGTTACAAAATCGAGCACTGCATCGCCCAAAAATTCCAACCGCTCGTTATCTTCCAGTGTAAAATCTGTATTCTCGTTGACGTACGAGCGGTGGGTGAGAGCTCGCTGAAGTAAGGTCTTGTCGCGGAAGGTGAGACCCAGGCTGGCCTCGGTGGCAGATAGTTCGCTCATCGGTATACCCCATGCTTGCTAGGAATTTCCGTGTGGCGAACTGAGGGGGCCGAAGGAATCGAGGGTTCCTCCATCCCTTCGGCGCCATCAGTTCTGTGTTATAAGATAACGTATTTTCAATTTTATCTCATGCTGCCCACATATGCAAGTACAGTGGCGCACCTTTATGTCCAACGCAAGTGAACTTTCGCAGAAAATTGGGCGACATGTTGCCCTTATGGCCCAGAATTTTTCCCCCGAGGGGAGGTACACCAACGCGCGAGTATTATACTATTCGACAACAACCCATCCGATCTCTACATAATTGTTGATGGGGATGTCGTTCTCCAGCACCGGCAGCCGCTCCATGGTCTGCCAATCATAGGCACCGGCCTGAAGGCGGTAACTCCCTGGTGGCAGATCAGGCGGCAAACTGAGCTTATGCTCATCGCGCAGTTCCTCCCCCGGCTGCCAGGTGCTGGTGGGCAGCGGGACCTTCGACCATGGCTGGCCGTCGTGCTGGGCCAGGAGTTGACCATTGGGGCCGACCAGGTGCACGAAGACGGTGTAATCCTGGTTCATTGGCGCCAGGGCTCGCCAATAGAGGGTGACGACCAGGTCCTGT
>JAHELX010000239.1 GCA_024643945.1 Anaerolineales bacterium | reverse complement strand
ATATGCCTCTATGTGTTAAAGCCTATAATTAGTAATATAACATTTTGATACTTGACGAGTCTTAGAGCTTTATTTGAATTGTGTTAGAATTATATTAGAATTCGGTTAGAATTCCAAATAGTGTCCACTACTATTATTATAAAGCGATTCGTGGTTTTCCGAGCATAAATATAACGCAAATATTTCATCCTCGACTTTGGTGATTTGTATTTAGGACGCAGGTTTATTCATATTTTCACAGATTCTACGGCCTCAAGACAGGTAGTCTGACAAGCATAGTTGTGCCGTCAGCCCCTGTCCCTTCTATCGAAATTTCTCCCGCATACTTTTGCAACAAGAGATTGGTCAGCCACAGCCCCAACCCGGAGCCCTCTCCAGGCTTCCTGGAAGGTACTGGCTTATTGAAGAGCTTATCCCGTATGTTGGCAGGGATGCCAGGGCCGGTATCCTGGATTTCCACTTCAAGCCGGTCGTCAACGCGGCGGCTGGCGATAGTCAGCGTACCACCGTCAGCGCCCATCGCTTTGTAACTGTTTTCGATCAGGTTGCGGAATATCTCGGTGATTTGCCCCAGAGAAGCCTGGATCAATGGCAAGGATTCGTCCAGGTTGCAGATGAGATCGACTACCCCAAACTCGGCTCTGCCCTGATATTGCCCCCAAACCTGGGACTGGGCCTCGCGCAGACTGGCATTGATGTCAACCGCTTGAACTTCAGTTTCCTTGAGCGGTTCCTGAATGCGGGTAATGTAGTCCGAGGTGTACTTTGTGTTACGCTCGATGATGTCCAGGATTTCCTGGATCGTCTCATCTGACGTATCCACGCGCTTACGCAGCCGGGTGATGTTGGGCCCGATGATGTTGAGGGTGTTGTTGATGCGATGCTGGATGGCGGCCGTGACTGTACCCAGGGCGGCCAACTGCCTGGCGGCGATCAATTCCTCGCGCGCTGCCTTGTACCTGCTGAGCAGAGCTGCGTTGTCCAGGGCAATGGCGGCCTGGCTGGCCATAGAAGCGAGGACTTGCAAGTCTTGCACATCGTAGACGTGCTCACGCTCCCAGTCATAGACGGCGATCACCCCCAACACTTTCTCGCCAACCATCATCGGCACCCCCATCCAGGATAGGGCAACACGACCACGAAACTCTTGATGACCTGGCAACTTGTACCAGTCTTCCACCTCTTGCTCCGTTCGGTGCAAGAGCGGCTGTCTGGTGAAAATCACCTCCTCTGTCTTCCCCCGTCGCTTCATGTCTGCCTTGCGAGAATCAATCGTTACTCGCTGGCCTTTCTCCATCGCCGGCCCAAATCTTATCATCCCCGTTTCCTCATCGTACAACGCGATGTACATCTCCTGGGTACCGGTCAACGCACGCGCCTGCTCGTAAATCAACTCCAGGATCTCATCTTCTTTCAAACGAAGGCCGGAGGTCAACGTCTGCCCCACCTCGTTCAATGCACCAAGGGCCTTAACGCGACGTTTAAGCGACTGATTTGCACGTTCAAGTTCTTGGTTGACATCATAGAAGAGGCGCGCATTTTCCAGGGCGATGGCCCCCGGTGAAACAATAGAAGCCAGAAAGTCCCGATCCTCCGGAGTGAAAGGCGTTTCATCGAGCCGATTGAGGACTTCGATCACGCCGATTGTCTCTTGCTTGTGTACAAGGGGCACAGCCAGAATGGATCTGGTTTCAAAGCCTGTGGCTTCGTCGACTCGCCTGTCCCAGCGTGGCTCCGCCTGGATCTGGTTGACGATCATCGGCTCCCCCGATTGGGCGACAGTCCCTACGATTCCCTTACCGAACCAAAATGTCATGCCTCTGAGTATGTCAGTGAAAAGTTCTTCCTCACCCTTGCGGTCGAGCGAGAAAAGACATCTCACACTCCTGTTGACCCGGTCAACCTGCCATAGGGAAGCCCCTTCCACACCAAACAGGCGAACTACTCGTTGGAGGAGCAGTCGAGGTATTTCCCTGGGATCGAGAGTCGCCATCAGGAGTTTGCCGACTTCACTTACAACCTGTAATTCATCTCTCTGGCGCAAGCTTTTGTTGAACAGACGGCTGTTATGAATGGCAATGGCCGCCTGGTTTGCAAATAGTTCAATGATCTGTCTCTGCTCCGCCGTAAACGATTGAAGCGTACGATAGCTGGCAAACATCAGGCCTACCGTTTCACTGCCGGTTCTGAGAGGAATAGCTGCGGTAGACTGAATCCCTTCTCGAACGACGAAACGCTCTGTGGGTTGATCCTTGCGTTCAACCGTGTAGGGACCTGAAAGAGTACGACTGTCTTGCGCCCTTTCCACGTACAGAGGTTCTTCCCAGTGAATCAACTGAAATACGGCGTCGTCCGCATGTATCTTGTCTTTGGGAACCAGTGGTCCTCGCCTTTCTCCTATGGATATTTGCGGGAGCCGGTACTCATCTCGTTCTTGCAGGTACTCGTAGAGCTCGATTATGTCAGCCTTTAAGACTTCCTGGGCGCTTCCGGCAATTTGCTCCAGCAGCTTTCTGGTCTCCTGAGGGGATTCCTCAATCGATACCAACTGCGGGGCCAATTCGTTCAGTTCGGCCAAGGCCTGCGCCTGGCTGCTGACCTGCTGGAAGAGCCTGGCATTGTAGATAGCAATGGCAGCCTGGGCTGCAAAGGACTCGACGACATCTTTTTGCTCCGGGCCAAAGAACTGGGGCGTGCGGTAGTTCACAAACATCACGCCCACAGTTTCAGCCATTATCTTGAGCGGGATCATAGCCGAAGACGTAACCCCCTCCCGGACCACGAAGCGTTGATCTGGCGCACCCTCATACCGCAATTCTAAATCTCCTGTCAATAACTCGCTTCCCTGCGCATCGTGGAAATACTGCGGTGCTCCTATCTTCACCGCCTTCACCACCACGTCATCGTCGTATATCTTGCTTTTTGGCACGAAGGGGTCCCACCGTTCGCCCACCAACGTAGGCGGCAAGACAAATTCATTCCGAGCCTGAATATATTGATACAGATCGACTATGTCAGCGTCTAAAACTTCTTGTGCACTATGCGCTATACCCTCTAACACGCCATCTAGTGTTTGAGTTGGGTCTTCGATGGCAACCAGCGATTGTCCAACCGCCTTCAACCTGGCAACCGCTTCTGCACGCATATCTGCCAATCGGTAACTCCACGAATTCGAGATAGCCATGGCGGCCTGCTGGCCAAATAGCCAGATGATTTGCTTTTCTTCCTCGGAGAAATGATGAGGCTTTCTGTAGTCCACGTAGAGGATTCCAAGGATGTTACCGCCCAGCTTCAGAGACAGTCCCATGAAAGCCTTGATCTCTTCCTTGGCAATGAAGGGACTCTCGTCTGGCAATTGAGGCTCTTCCCGCTCGACATCCTCGCGGATGACCTCGTTCTCTCGATGAACGCGCGCAGCCAGGCCTTTTCTCTTGTTGGCCTTTCTCTCCACTTGTAGTTTGTGACGCAATCCGTGGGCGGCGACGTTATCCACGTCATAGAACTCGCCAAAAGAGGGGTGGTAGGGGTAGATGACGGCACAGTCAGCCCCGGTCATCTTACAAATGACTTCAACCATCAACTGATATACTTGCCGTGGGTTCTCGGTAATATAGCGTTGAACCGCTTGCCCAATGGCCAGGATCTGATCAAGTATCTCAGATTGTTTCTCTTCTGATCCAAGGATGGAGCTATGCATACTTCACTACCTCCGCGCCAACCACACCAACTGGTTGTGGTTGCAGATCCAGGCGTCCACGAGTTGAACGCAGTGATACCGGCAAATCTGTCAGCGACTGGCAGCGTTCGGCGCAAGCACCGTGCAGCGCCACTGCTCAACCGCTTTCCAATACTCGTGTTCCCTGAACTCTAATCCCTTATGGGCCAGAGAAACTCTTAACAAGGGAACGGGAATGCCAAACTGTTTAACTAGCCTAACGAGATCTTTTCCTTCCAGCGTGCAGCCATCGTTTCTGGCGAGAAGCCGGTCAAGTTGACGGTAGCCATGAGACAAAGTGCGGTCGAAGGCCGGAGCCTCGGCCTCCATGTATGCCAGAAGTCTGGCACGTCCACGGCCAAGATTTGGATGCCGTTTCCCATCCAGAACGATTACGTGGTCAATGAGAGCCGGCAAGCAGCCAGACGGGGCAATCTGCAAGATTCGCATCTGCGCCAATACCCTGCGAATCAGGATCCTCATCAGGCGTCTTCGTCCACCTTTTCCAGGCGGAGGTGCGCCGTCGGCAGCCAGAAATACCAACGCCCTTAAGTGGTCTACCAGGATACGCTCGCTCTCTCTGGCATTGAAGGCGACTTCTGCATTCCGGTTGGAGTAGAAAGACCTCAAATCTTCAATGAGTGGTCGTACCGTCTCAATCTCAAAAACCGTCGGCTGACCCTCCAAGATCATTGCCACCCGTTCAGTGCCAATGACCGTTTCAGTGAAGGGGTCTGCCATCAAAGATAGAGCGTCGGTCTCGGCGTCTATCTCGGCAAAGATGAAGAGCGAATTGGCAAACTCCAAGAATCGCCCGCACCCACACCCAGGACGACAATCGGGCCTACAACTCAGTTGAGAGCCACGGTCAAAGAATAATTCTGTATTCGGTCCACATTTTCGACTGGCTTCCTGACCGTCAATCCCTCCGCCCTGCTTCCAGAAATTGTGATCCGTCCCCAAGCCGATGATACGCTCTTCAGGTAAGCCAAGGTCCCGCCAGGCTTGATAAGTTTCAAGATCCTGGTGAAAGCGATGTCCCGAAATCTTCCCGCCAGCGAAGTAGGTTGCCCATAGACGACTTGAGTCGATTTTCAGATCGCGGGTCAAAAAATCCCACATACGTTGTATCGTAACTTGTCTGTCATTATGACCGAATGAGAAAACGCCAGGCATCTCGAACAAGCTGAGGTGAAAATTACTCTTACCGATTCTGTCTACATCGAAGTGCCTGAAACAATTTTGTACCATCACGTAGTCATCCTCGGGAGATCGATTCCCGAGTTGGTCAATAGCGGTCTCGACCTCGGCCAGGCCAGCACTCATGACAAACGTCATCGGGATGGAGGGATGCAGGAGCGACGTACTTGATAACCGCTTGAATCCCAGGCTTTGATAGTAACGAACAAACCGGTCGCTGATTGCTTGTGGGTGCATAGGTTGGCCAGCTTTAAGCACTCAATCGTTGCTTGCGATCCCTGCGCGGCACACGTTTCAATATGGCGAGATCGTCCTTGGTCAGAGGTCGGGATGGCCCAGAGGGAAGCTCGCCACGAGTTTCTGGACGCGCAGGTTGGCGTCCTGCGGCTGTATCTCGTTTCTTCGCCCTCGGTCTGGTGATGACGTTTGGCCCCTCGCCATCTCTGGTCATCTCGAACTCGACTTCAGACTCGGTATCTGCATCGTGCTCCAAGAGTAATCTCTGGACTTTTCCAGCATCCACGCCTTCAATTGAGGTCAACATTTGAGCCAGCACGACGTTAGACACGTCAGGGAAGCGCTGGCGCAAGCTATCCACATAGTTCGTCAGCCACTCGCTATCGATCTCCCTACCACGACGACGCTTAATGGCTTCAACAACTTCATCTGATAAATTTCGCCCGGTCAGCACGATAGAGTGGGCAGGGTTTAAGATAACCCCCACCGAAGGCAATGTCTGCTCCAGTTCACGCTTAACCCCTTCAAGGAGCTGGCGGTAGCGAGGCCCCCCAGGCGCTAAGGCTATAACGCCATCCATCGTCGTAGCCGTAGCTGGCAGCGGCATGCGTTTTTGTAAATCTGAAATCTGGTTAACCAACGCCTCACGCATTTTTACCTCAACCTGGCGGTGACGCTCCCCGTCCCTGATATGCACAAGCCTGGCCAACTTATCCCGGTCGCCCCCGGCTGCCTGCACCAGGTCAAAGCTACACCACAGGTTAAGTGTCAGTTCGTTGGGCACACCAAAGGCAAAGACCCCGGGCACAGTGACCTCGATGGGATGATCCCGTACTTCGATGGTTCGGACCACGTGGTCTAGCTTGGGCATTACCAGTACCAGGCCTGGACCCACTACCCGGTGAAAACGCCCAAGCCGGTAGATCACCAGGCGCTGTTCATCAGACACCACCCGGACCATAGCTCTAAGCACAACCGCGACGAGCACCGCCAGTAGAATAGATCCAACAATCAGCAAGGTCGTCATCGCAACACTCCTCACGTTACATAGGTGCTCAGAAATTGAGCAAAGAGGGGGCTGAACCAGGTCGTGGGAGCTGACAGTAAACCGCGGCGAACCAAATGATCTATTGTATCTTGATGGCCTGCTGTCTGCCGCCCCCGCGCTACTAATAAGGCCACTACTTGCTCCTGTTCGTGTAAACTCAGCAAAATCCGCCGGCATTCCTGCTGAATGTCTGGCTTGGCCGCCAAGGGCGCCAGAGGGTCAGCAGCATTTGGCGTGCCCTCGTTGACCCAGATATTAAAAACAATCTTAAGCAATTGAGCGTGGCCCCCAGCAAGCGCCCGAATTTGGGTAAGCTCTCTGTTGCTAAGAGGTCTACCGGCGACTTCATTCAAGTGGACCAGCATCTGGCGGGCATCCTCTGGAGCGTATGGCTCCAGAGCGTAGATATTGTGGCGAAATAGATCGTAAAACTTCGACCCATTTTCCATATGATGGCTCTGTCCCAAAATGTGTGGCAAACGCTTGGTAAACACCAGATAACTCAGCGCCCCCCGGTTGCCTTCACTCCGCAGAGCGTTCAATCGCTCCAGCATTGCCAGCGGTCCCGTCTCAAACACCGCATCGAAATCGTCTAAGACAAACATAATTTTGTGTTTGAGTTCCTGGCAAATCCATTCCAGTCGCGCCTGCAGCGTGCTCAAAATGCGTTCCTCCTCAAGAATTGGAATCACCTTGTTGTCTTCCGAGGATGGCTCAAGCTCTTTCGTCGCTTGATTCAACGCCTCCAACATCATCTTCCAGAGGCTAGTAGGTGTGCGCTGCCAATAAGTCGCGTCTACAACAGGGAAATGCAAGCGTTCCACATCTTGCTCAATGTGTTGGGCATTACCTTGAATGTCACGCAGGAAGTTGACAAGATTGGACTTGCCAATGCCGGCAATGCCGACAAAACCCAGAGACTCCCCGCGCAATGCGAAGCGAATGATCAAATTGATTTCATCTGCGCGATATGTGGGCTGATAGCGAGGTGAAATTATGTTACGCGACATCTGAGATTTGTCCCATTCGACCTATGAAAGATGACCTTGTGAAGGGAAAGAGGAAAACATAAGCCGACCCGCAACGGATTGCCCGGGCCTATGCGGTTTTATGTTATCATAAATTAGATTACAATATAATCACCCCATTGTCAAGAGCGAATTCCAGACTGAAGGGCATTTCAAAAGGAGGCAAATAGGCCGGGGTGTGCCTCAACTGAAGAAAATCTGGCTTGTGCAAAAGCCCGAAAAGCTTATAATCGTGAGTTACGAGAATCGCATTGATGCTGGCCGCTGAACTATGAGTGACAACAAGACAAACGCCATGCGCGCCCTGGATACGCGCAAAATCCCGTACCAAGTTTTCACCTTTTCCCCCGACATCCACTCGGCCGCTGGCGTGGCTGAGGTAGTCGGGCTGCCACCCCAGCAGGTTTACAAAACCCTGGTGGTGCTGCGTCCCCAGGGAAAGCCGATGCTGATTATGATTGCCGGCGACCGGGAGCTGGACCTGAAACGGGTAGCCAAGGCAGTAGGCGAGAAGAAAGTGCGCATGGCTTCGCACAAAGAGGCGGAAGCGCTGACCGACCTGCAGGTGGGAGGCATTTCGGCGTTGGCGCTCCTCAATCGCCCTTTCGAGGTGTTCATCGACCGTCCCGCCACTGAACTGCCACACCTGCTGGTCAGCGCCGGCAAACGGGGAATCAACCTGCGGCTAGCCGTCCCAGACCTCATCCGCGTCACCCGTGCCCGCATCATCGAGGCGACCGAACAAGCCGAACATTCCTGATTTGGAAATCGTCCCAGGCAAATTCATCGTGTTGCAGGTCGGGTGCCAGGCGGACGGCGGTGACGGTTAATTCGTTGTAGCCAGGAGCCAAGATAGAGACCGGTACGTCACGACGCACGGTCAACCAGCGACGGGCGAAATCCCCCAGAGGCAGGTCGGGCGACAGGGCCACATCGTTAACCACCAGACTGGCCCCGATCTCGTTCTGTTGCATCAATTCCAACACCAACACCCAATCGGAGGTCCCGGGGTCGCGCAGGTAAAAGCCGCCAGTCCAGGTGATACTTGGCTTGCGCCCCGCAAAGAGAGGCCACCACGGCGACAGGAGATCGCTGTCACCCAGGTGCACTACCGCGTCCTGCGCCAGTATCGGCACCACCTCGACCTCAGCGACAGTTGTAGACTGGTCAGAGTGATTGCCACCTTTTGCCTCCAGCCCCCTGCCCCTGGCCCCCAACTTTCTGCTTCCCGCTGCCTGGCGCCACATCTCATATGCCGGCCGGGGACCCCCTGCCGGGTCAATCAGGCTATAGCCTCCAAAAGGATCTCCTGGCTCTGGCTGCGATAGATTCCACACCGTCACCAATTCCACCCAAGGCCACTCGCGGCGAACGCGGTCCAAGGCGCCAGTCAGATACGCTCCCTGCTGCGCCAGGCTCACACCGATGTCCGGCTGATCGGGCGGCGGGTCCACTGTCCAGCCCATCTCAGTAATCCACACCGGCTTATCGCCATCGCCCTGTTCGAGCATAATGGTCCGCAG
>JAHELX010000238.1 GCA_024643945.1 Anaerolineales bacterium | reverse complement strand
GCATCAGCGATCCCTTCATCGTGCACTTCCCCAAGGGGGTCCAGGCCAAAGGTGAAATCCGTACCCAGTACGCCCACGCCATCGACATGGTGCCCACCGTGCTCGACGCGCTGGGCATCGATCCGCCGACCAGCATCAGGGGCGTCACCCAGTCGCCCATCGAGGGCGTCAGCTTTGCCCACAGCTTTGAAGATCCATTGACCGCTTCCAAGCGCCACACCCAGTATTTCGAGATGATGGGCCATCGCTCCATCTACCACGACGGCTGGCGGGCGGTCTGCCCCTGGCCCGGCCCTTCGTTCACCGAGGCAGGCACTTTCTTTGGCACGCCCATCCCTGCCGAGAAACTGACCGAGCTGGACGCCAAACACTGGGAGCTGTACCACGTGGCCGAGGATTTTGCCGAGAACCACGACGTCGCCGCCGAGAACCGGGCCAAGCTCATCGAGATGATCGCCCAGTGGTACGTTGAAGCCGGCAAGTACAACGTGATGCCGGTGGACGGGCGCGGCGTGACGCGCTTGGGTGACGAACGTCCCCAGATTGCCAAGGACCGCACCCGCTACACCTTCTACCCGCACACCCAATCCGTGCCCTACAATGCCGGCCCCCGCCTGCTGAACCGGACGCACTCGATTACGGCCGACGTAGAAATTCCGGACGGTGGCGCAGAGGGTGCCCTGGTCTCCTACGGCGGCACCGATGGCGGCTACTCCTTCTACGTCAAGGACGGCAACCTGCAATACGTGCAAAACTATGTCGCCCGCGACTTCCTGCACGTGGCATCGACCGAGCCGGTGCCGGCCGGCCGCCACGAGCTGCGCTACGAATTCGAGGTGACCGGCCCGCCGGACTTCGCCCAGGGCAAGGGCACGCCAGGCCGCGCCCAGCTCTACATCGACGGCAAGCTCGTGGGCCAGGCCGAATTCCCGTACACCACGCCGCTCAGCCTGGGCCTGACCGGGGGCATCACCGTCGGCGCCGATCCCGGCGCGCCGGTAGCGCCGTTCTACAAGACGCCCTTCGAGTTCACGGGCACGATCTACAGCGTGACCTTTGACGTCAGCGGCGACGTCATCAAGGACGACGAAGCCGAGATGCGCGCTATCCTGGCGCGGCAGTAGGTAACTTTCTGGTGCGTTGCACCTCACTGGTGCAACGCACCAATGATTGGATGTAACTGCAGTTCACCACTATCAAAAGGAGTCAAATCATGGGAAACCCAAAATATCCAGCACTCACCACAATTGCCGCCGTCTATAGGATCCTGGCCTGGATCAGCATTGTCATGACCCTTTTCGTGGTCCTGATCGGCATAGTCGCAGCTTTCGTATCAGGAACCTATATTGGTGGGGGCCTCTTTGGCTTCCTCGGCAATGTGCTCGGGGCCGTGCTTGGATCGATCGTCGTCGTTGTTGTGTACGGCGCGATTGGTCTTGCCATTGCCGTGCTGCAACTGGCAGTGGCCGAGGTCTTGCAGGTCGTCATGGACATTGAGGCGAATACTCGTTCGTAAATTGATTCGTCTCAGGCCGGCAGGAGGCTGTCGCGGAGTTTTTAGACAGTCTCCTGCTGGCACAACGCACAAAAGAGCTAAGGCGACGCGGTAAACCGCGCGCCTTAGCTCCGACGATGTCCTGGACGCCAAAGAGAGGGTATCGAAGGGACCAGCTAAACTGTGCTTTTCATAAGAGAATTGATGTGAACCAATCTCTGTCGCCTACACTAGGATTTCTACTCGGATTCGCCTGCCTGGTCGTCGTGCTGGCCGGGCTGCGATGGATCGCACCTGTGTTTAACCAGCTAGCGCTGGCGTTGATCAGCGCAGTGACCGCTTTACCCTTGATAAACTGGCTCAAGCGCAAAGGTGTCTCGAATGCACTGGCGCTGGTGATCACCAGCGCGGTCACCTTGCTGGTCCTGGTCGTTTTTGTGGGTTTTATGGCCGTTGCCCTGGTTATTTTCATCCTCATCGCCAGCATCAGCGTTATTGTACCGGTGCTCTACTTCCTGATCGCCGGCGAGGCAGCAGCCAAGACCCTCGAAGGCTGGAAGGCCTGGCTGCAAACCAACAATGCCACCGTGATGATTGTCGTGTTTCTGGTATTGGGGGCCATGCTGGCCGGCAATGGCCTGGGCGGATTGATCGGATAGAGGCGGTAATGTTCAGGCTGAAGGAGGACAGGTTTATAAGCGAATTTTTCGCATACAGTTTTCCACCGATCAGTAAGGACATTCATTCTGACACCGACCGGAGGCTTTTGCTCTCGGCCGGATAAATCCAGAACGGCCAATTTGGGATTTAGAAATATTTCGCGAATTGTCCGGCTGGAATCGATTAATAAGAAGATTAACAAAGAGGAGAATACGATGGGATGCTTGTTTGCTATTTTTGCTGGCGGGTTTCCACGATTGGCAACCCTGTTCATCTGGCTTGCCAGGCCGGTGTATTTTTCAAGCGCGTTTGGCGGTAGTTGGTTCTGGCCCCTGCTCGGCATCATTTTCCTGCCCTTCACCACGCTCATGTACATCCTGGTGTGGTCGCCCGGCGGGCTGGTCGGCTTTGACTGGTTCTGGATCGTGTTGGCCGTGATGCTGGATATCGGCCACATGGGCGGCGTGGGCTACGCCAACCGGGAGCGGGTGCCTGGTTATGGCCGCTAGCAGCCCCTGAGATGATTGTGACGCTGGTGTGATTGACGGCGACTTTTGCCCTGGTTGGTCGAGTTACCCAACTCTTTCAGGCTTTTCAACAGCGCTCGGCATAACCTTTTGCGGAAGCCCAAAAACTGGGCTTCCGAGAGAGGCCGGGTATTGAATACCAGAGTCATAAACAAAGTTTGTTAGGGTTTATATGTAAATCAATAGGGTATGACTAAAATCAGTTGGGAACATCCTTGCGAAGGGCCTAAACCTTCGCAAGGATCAACCAAATTTAGTCAGACCCAAATAAGATGAATGAAGAAAGGAAAAATTAAAATGGCACTCAACGAAACACACTTGCAGCGCCCCTCAATTTTGAAGCCGCTGCTGATCCTGACGGCTGCGGTGGTTTTGCTGACCGCCATGCACTTCGCCGCATCCATGCTCCTACCGATCATGATGGCGTTATTCTTTGCGGTGCTGCTTAGCCCCATATATGGCTGGTTGAAACGGCGGCGGGTCCCTGGCGGGCTGGCGCTGCTGCTGTCAATCGGTGTTTTAGCGCTGGTAGCGCTTTTGCTGGTGTTGCTGGTCGGCAATTCGCTGACCACACTGGCCGGCAGCCTGGCCAGTTACGGCGAACAGTTTAACCAGCGCCAGGCACAGTTGGAAGCCATGGCCGGAGAGTTGGGCCAGACCTCGGTCTTCAAACGGTTGGTGTCTGCCATTGATCCGGCTACCCTGGTCAATGTGCTGGACTTTATCCTGGGCGCGGCAACCAGTATGTTCAAGAATGGTGTGCTGATCCTGTTCGTAACCATGTTCGCCCTGGCAGAAGGCCCTCAGTTTAAAGTGCGCATGGTGCAAGCTTTTGGGGCCGATCATTTCCTGCCGCGCAATGCGACTGCCCTGTACGGCATGGTCATCAGCTACTTTTGCCTGCGGGCATTCGTCAATCTGGTCGTCGCAGTTGCAACCGCGATCGTGTTGTGGTTATTTGGGATCGAACACGCCGCGTTATGGGGCGTGATGACCTTCTTCTTTAGCTTCGTCCCGTATATTGGCGCTTTGTTTGCTATGATACCACCGGTGTTGCTGGCGTATGCCCAAGGCGGCCTGGGCCTGGCGCTGGTCATTATCCTGCTGTCAGTCCTCATCAATAGCTTAACCGAGAACATCGTCGCCCCAATGGTGATGGGGAAAGGCCTGTCGGTCTCTCCTACTGTCGTTTTCATTTCGTTTATTTTCTGGATGTTTATCCTGGGCGGGGCGGGCGCCTTCATCGCCATGCCGCTGACCGTGGGGCTGATCCTGTTCTTGGGCAGCTTCGAAGAGACCCACGGCCTGGCGGCAATGATGGGAAATATTCCAACATCCACGTAACCTTGGAAAAAAAGGTATGACAACTACTTCAGCGGAGAACAAATTGCATGATCTAACGGCCCGGTGTTCTTACTTGGCTGGGTTCTGGCACCAGCGTTTCCATTTTAATCCTAAAGCTCCGCGATCAGTCCCAGGAGTTAATGGGCGGATTTGATACTAAACACAGGTGCCGTATGAGAACCCGCGCAATGCGAAGAGTCACAGCCCGTTACAACTGGGATCGCCTGAGGGTGAGCTTCTGGTTCGCTCCAGCGGTCATGTCTGTGGGAGCGTTTTTGCTGGCGCGGGCGATGAGTTGGGTAGATATACGCATCCCCAATGAAATGTTGCAGAATAGCGGTCTCATCCTGTCAGGGACCGTTAGTGAACTGCACACTACCCTGATAAGCATGGCCACCAGCATCCTGGCAACCGCTGGGGTGGTCTTCTCGCTGCTCACCTTGCCGCTTTCGACCGTAGCATCCCAGTACGGCTCCCGTTTGCTGCGCGTCTTCCTGGGCGACCGCACCACCCAGTTCGTTCTGGGTACATTTGTGAGCGCGTTTGTCTATTGCATCGCGGCTGTCACTTCCATTCCTCCGGTCGCGGTACAGCCTGAAGCACCTCAAATTACTGCTACGCTTGGTTTGGGCTTGATGCTGGCAGCCTTTGCCTCGCTGATCTTACTTGTCCAGCATATCAGCACTATGCTGCAGGCCCCCAATATTGCCGCTGGGGCGGGTGCAGAGCTGCTGGAGGTGGTCCTTGCAGAGTCTTCGGATGAGGTCAGGGGTGGTGATGTCCAACATCAAACAGGTCAGGATGCGCCGGATACCCTGACGGCAAAGAACAGCGTGCTGGAGACAGAGGGCTATCCGGTTCGTGCTAGGTACGCGGGTTACATCCAATACATTGATCTGGATTACGTGCTTACCCTGGCAAACGAAAGGAACCTGGTCATCCGCCTGTTGTGCAGGACGGGTCACTTTGTCTCGAGCGGTGCGGTGGTCGCCCTGGTTTGGCCTGCCGGTAGGGTCAACGAGCAGCCGGATAAACAAATTCGACATGCCTTCAAGATTGGAAACAACCGCAGGCCCCCCCAGGATGTCGAATATGCTTTCAACCAGCTCGTCGAAATGGCCGTACGCGCCATGTCTCCGGCGATCAATGATCCTTATACAGCCATAACTTGCCTGGATTATATTGGAGATGGTCTGGCGCTGTTCCTCCGGCAGGGTGAGATAAGCCCCCATTTCTATGACGCGGATGGCCAGCTCCGCTTTGTATTCGAGCCGGTTACCTTCGACGAGCTGCTCAGCGCCGCCTTCGATATGCTCCGCCACGCCAGTTGCGACAATGTCAGCGTCCTGCTGCACATGCTGGAGGTGATCGATGCAATTAGCCAGGAGACGAAATCGCCTGAGGCGCGCCTGCAGTTGCTTCATCATGTAAGCCTGATCCAGGCTGAAAGCCAGGCCGGCGCCTTGATCGAGCAAGACCGGCAGCTTATCCGCCTGAGCGGCGAGGCCTTGCAAACGAAATTGAAAGGCGCGCCATGAGCGCCAGCGTGGCAGTAAACACAGTAAGGACCGGGGGTCCAGACCGGGCCTCCAGTCACTTGTGAGAGAAAAGAAAATAACACTCATAGAATGCAAGCGGAACCGTATTCACCGCTTTCATCCAGGACTAAACAACTAGTACGAGGAGTAAAGATTATGAATGATCGCGAAATCCTCGGCAGATCGGATTACATCCGTTTCATCCTTTGGGTAGCCGTCATGGCAGTCCCAGTAGCGCTGCTGACCTTGATATACCTGGCGCTCTATAACGGAAGCGGGCGCCTGGTGAGTGAAACTCTCCCAGAAGCGTTGAACATCTCCCGCCCGGTTTATACCATCCTGGTCGCCACGCTCGGCGGGCTGCTGGTTGGGTTGGGCCTGCGCTATCTTGGGGTGCGGCACGGTGAGTCGCTCCAGAAAGAGATGGAAGCAGGGCGAGTGCCCTACCAGGGTGTGCCTGGGTTGGTCTTGACGGCGCTCGTCGGCCTGGCCAGCGGCGCCAGCCTGGGCCCGGAGGGTCCGCTCGGGCACATGGGCGCAGCCGTGGGAAGCTGGGTTTCAGAGCGCCTAAAAGTGCCCCTGGAAAAGTCGAGGATTATGACTCTTTCCGGTGTCTCGGCGGCCTTCGGAGGTTTCTTGGCCTCCCCAATTGGCGGGGCATTCATGTCGATGGAATTTACCGGCTCGCTGACTTATCCGATCTATGCCAACTTGATCGCCGCCACCACGGCCGCGCTGTTCGGCGCGCTGGTTGTGTTCAGTTTCACCGGGGTAGTGCCGCGTGGCCTCCTAAACTTTCCGGAATACTCCGGCTTTAAATGGGTGCATATCCTGTACGCCGTGATTTTCGGTTTGGTTGGCCTTGTATGGGCTTTCTTGTTTAAGATTGTGTTCGGTTTCGTCACCCGCCTGGTAAATCCGCTTAACCGCTTCCCTGTTTTGAAACCGGTGGTCGGCGGCTTGGTCTTTGGCCTGGTCGGTGCCTTGCTGCCGCTGACACTCTACTCCGGTGAAGAGGAGCTGAATACGGTCCTGGTTCAAGGCGCACAGATCGGCATAGTCATGCTCCTGTTGCTGGCGGTGGTCAAGCTTTTCACGCTGAGCGTGTGCATGAGCAGCGGATTCCCAGGCGGTTTTGTGTTTCCCTTATTTTTTTCTGCCGGCTCGCTGGGGTATGCGATCCACCTGTTCTTCCCGTTCATACCGCTCAACGTCGTGATGATTGGCACGATGGCAGGCATTGGCGGCGCGGTCATGCGCATGCCCTTCACGGTGTTGCTGGTCATGATTTTATTATCCTCACCCAATTCCATCCCGATCAGCATCGTCGCAGCTTTCACCGGTTTTTTGAGCGCCACGATTCTGGAAGCGGGAAACGCGCGCCGGGCGATGTACCAGGCAGCGCAAGAAAGAAAAGAGGTGTATGTTTCGTCGGAACCGGAAACCGGCGCCTGAGTTTCGGGGTGAACCCGCAATAAAAGGAGCTGTGAAGATACGAACAGTCAATAATTTACCCTAAAGGAGAGATAGCAGGTGTTCCCGACGACAGCCCGGTTAGGAGGAGCGTGAACCAAGGAGGTGAGCACTGCCGATAAGAAAAGTTCCGAGTATATGACATAAGCGTACAAACAATAAACTCATATATCAAAAGGAGTCAAATCATGGGAAACCCAAAATATCCAGCACTCACCACAATTGCCGCCTTCTATAGGATCCTGGCCTGGATCAGCATTGTCATGACCCTTTTCGTGGTCCTGATCGGCATAGTCGCAGCGTTCGTATCAGGAACCTACATTGGTGGGGGCCTCTTTGGCTTCCTCGGCAATGTGCTCGGGGCCGTGCTTGGATCGATCGCCGTCGTTCTTGTGTACGGCGCGATTGGTCTTGCCATTGCCGTGCTGCAACTGGCAGTGGCCGAGGTCTTGCAGGTCGTCATGGACATCGAGGCGAATACTCGTTCGTAAATTGACTCGCCTCAGGCCGGCAGGAGGCTGTCGCGGAGTTTTTAGACAGTCTCCTGCCGGCACAACCCACAATCGCATACCGATTACACTCCGGAACGGACGGAATGACCACAAGAAAGACAGGCGGTCCTTCAACGGGACCCTGTCCCGCGACCGCCAGTCCTGAATGGGCAATGACGGAATTCAATGGTTAACCTATTCACTAACAAAAAGAGGAGGACATGATGGGTTGCTTATTCGCACTCTTTGCCGGGGGGTTCCCACGCCTGGTGACACTGTTTATCTGGTTAGCGCGCCCGCTGCTGTTCAGCGCTGCGTTTGGCGGTAGTTGGTTCTGGCCCTTGCTCGGCATCATTTTCCTGCCCTTCACCACGCTCATGTACATCCTGGTGTGGTCGCCCGGCGGGCTGGTCGGCTTTGACTGGTTCTGGATCGTGTTGGCCGTGATGCTGGATATCGGCCACATGGGCGGCGTGGGCTACGCCAACCGGAACCGGGTGCCTGGTTATGGCCGCTAGCAGCCCCTTGGTCTGTCAGGATGCACGCCTCTGACAAACCCAGGAACCACAAAGCTATATGTTTGTATAGGGCAAAGACTGAACGAATGCCTGATGCCTGCCGCGCATACTTGCGTTATACTGAGCAGTGAGTAAGGCGAATCTTCGCCGGAAAATAGATAACTCACTCGACTTTTGCAGCACGAGAAACAAGAGGAAAAAGGGGCAATAACAGGGGGTAAGGCAAGTGCTTTGAGGGTATCCGTCCGGGCGAAGGGCATACCTCGCCCCAGCCTGACCAGTCTCTATTGGTCAGGCAAGCGCCCGATTTGCACCCAGCGACGTTCAGCCCTGACGCTGCCCTCAAGCTCAATCTTGAGATGACATTGAAGACTGTAGAGAGAACTGCCGTGAATGAGGCCAGCTTTCGTAAGCCATCGGTGACGGCGACAACGACAATATGCCTGTATACTGCCTTAAAGCCCCGTCCCTGATACGAGGGGCCTTTGCTCACCTGGCTCTCTCCTTGACGATCTTCAACGGGATAGCGCCGGCTCTGAATGCGCATGCGATGCTTGTCGGGGATGCCCCTATTATGCCATGCCTTGTTGTTAAAGTCGAATCTTATGTCACTGCAAAAGTCGAGAACTCATACTATTCAAAAAAGGAGCAACACAACTATGGCTACGTTAACCGTTCTCAAATTCCACACCCCCGATGGGGCGGAACAGATGCTGGACACGGTCAAGTCCTTGCAGAAGCAGGAA